>NZ_RZSA01000192.1:0-8284 GCF_003998075.1 Mesorhizobium sp. M2A.F.Ca.ET.037.01.1.1
AGGCCAGGTCGCCATTGGCGCAGGCGGCAAAGCGTTCGGCGCGCGCGTCGAACTCGGCCGCTAGCGCCTTCTGGGCGGCGGTGCGCACCGCCTTGGCGTCCTCGCCGCCGGCGCTTTGGTCGGCGGTGAAGCGGAACCCCTGCAACTCGCCGACATGATGGCCTTCGACGAGGACGGTTCCGGTTGGGCTGATTTCGGCTTCAGGCATGGTATTTTCTCTAAGGCGCCGCATGAGGACGGAAGTCCTGCGGTCTACGAAGCGTTTCGTCAACCGCTCATGCAACGCATCCGACAATCTGTCTTCGATTTCGCGCGTCTTTTCCTGCCAGTGTAGCTGATCGGCCAGCCATCCAGGGCGGTTGGAGACGAAAGTCCAGGTGCGGATCTGCGCGATCCGGTGCGAGAGCGTGTCGATGTCGCCTTCGGTTGTGTCGGCGCGCCGCACCTGCTCGGCCATGTAATTCTCATCGACATGGCCATGGCGCGCAAGGTCCATATAGATGGAGGCGATGAGATCGGCGTGCTGGGCCGGCGCGATCTTGCGGTAGTCGGGGAGCGCGCAGGCTTCCCAGAGCAGAGCGACACGCTCCTTGCCGGTGGCCAAGGCGCGGATGTCGCCGTCCTTCGACAGATGCTCCAGCGCCTGCGCGTCGACAGCCGGCAGCGCGCGGGTCAGCCCCTCGACCGGCGCATTGGTCTCGGTCGAGCGCTTGAGCGCGTCGAGGCTGGAAAAATCGAAATCGGCGGTGCGCCATTGCAGCACCTTCACCGGGTCGAAATCATGGGCCTCGATCTTGGCGACCAGATCCTCGTCGAACGGGTCGACCTGCCCGGTGACGCCGAACGTGCCGTCGCGCAGATGCCGGCCGGCGCGTCCTGCGATCTGGCCGAGCTCGGCCGCGCTCAGGTTGCGGTATTGGTAGCCGTCGAACTTGCGGTTCTGGGCGAAGGCGACGTGCTCGAGGTCGAGGTTCAGGCCCATGCCGATGGCGTCGGTCGCGACGAGATAGTCGACGTCGCCGGACTGGAAGATCTCCACCTGGGCGTTTCGGGTGCGGGGCGACAGCGCGCCGAGCACGACGGCGGCGCCGCCCTGCTGACGGCGGATCAGCTCGGCGATGGCATAGACCTCGTCGGCCGAGAAGGCGACGATCGCCGTGCGCCGCGGCAGCCGGGTCAGCTTCTTCGAGCCGGCATAGGCAAGGTGCGACAGGCGCGGCCGCGTCACCACCGACACGCCCTTCAGCAGGCGCTGCAGGATGCCATGCATGGTGGCGGCGCCAAGCAGCAGTGTCTCCTGCCGGCCGCGCAGATGCAGGATGCGGTCGGTGAAGATATGGCCGCGTTCGAGATCGCCGGCGAGCTGCACTTCGTCGATGGCGACGAAGGCGGCGTCGGTCTCGCGCGGCATCGCCTCGACGGTGCAGACCGAATATTTCGCGCCGGCAGGGACGATCTTCTCCTCGCCGGTGATCAGCGCCACCTTGTGGGCGCCGACCTTCTCGCAGACGCGGGCATAGACCTCGCGAGCAAGCAGCCGGAGCGGCAGGCCGATGATGCCGGTCTCATGCGCCACCATGCGCTCGATGGCGAGATGGGTCTTGCCGGTGTTGGTGGGGCCGAGCACGGCCGTCACGTCGCGGCCCGAAAGGATCAGCGGCTGGGAGTGTTTCGGCTGGATGTTCATCGGCTCGGAAATAAGTGTTTTTGCCGCTTCGATTCTTTGAGCATGATCTTTCTTCGAAAACCGGTTCCCACTTTTCGGGATCATGCTTTTGGTCGGAAGCGCGGCGACGCCGCCGCGTGTGACAGCCGACACATAGGGATTTAGGACGCCGAGCGAAAGCGGAATGTTCTTTTGGGCAGGCGGGAATCGACGGACCCGGTCAAAACCGCCTGCCGTTAACGGCTGGAACGAGTCTGGAACGAATCAGCGACGAATCGCTGACTCGTTCTGATTCAGGTTTTGTTCACGGCTATATGTGGATTTTTTTTCGGTGAGTCTCACCACATGCTGAATCGGGAAACTGGCCCGATTCATGCTTTGCCTCCGCCGGGATCGCGTCGCCGTTAACCTTTGCCGGTGAACGGTCGCGGTCGATTGGAGAGGTGTCGTCAAGGTTATGAATTTGTTGAATTTTCTTAATCGCTTTTAACGATTTGGGTAACGTTTTCGGCTTCTGCGGTTAACTTTTCGGCCAAAGCCAGAACGAATCGGCGACGAATCAGAGATGCAAGAAGTTTCCCGGTTTGTTCACCCCTAGATATGGTGTTATCCACAGCTTGCCCACCGAGGATTCACAGTTTGTCAGAAGGGTTGTGCACAGAGAGCGGCCGGGCCGTTAACTTTTGCGTCCCGAATTGAGGCAAGTTGGAGCGAATAGAGAGTAGCGAATAGGGAATAGGGGATAGGGATCTGATAACCGCCGCGCTGACGCCGCCGTTCTTCCCTATTCGCTACTCCCTATTCGCTACTCGCTAACAGGAGCCGCCGTGGCGACAAATGCCGTCAGGCAAAGTACTGGCCGCCATTGGCGGTGATGGTCGAGCCGGTGATGAAGCCGGCCTCGTCGGAAGCCAGGAAGACGACGCAGCGCGCGATCTCTTCCGGCTCGCCGAGGCGGCCGACCGGGATCTGCGGGATGATGCGCTCGTTGAGCACCTTCTCGTCGATCGCCTTGACCATCTCGGTCGCGATATAGCCGGGGCAGATCACGTTGACGGTTATGCCGGCGCGGGCGCCTTCCTGGGCAAGCGCCTTGGAGAAGCCGATGTCGCCGGCCTTCGACGCCGAATAATTGGCCTGGCCGGCCTGGCCCTTCTGGCCGTTGATCGAGGAAATGGTGATGACGCGGCCGAACTTGCGGTCGCGCATGCCGCTCCACAGCGGGTGCGTCATGTTGAAGACGCCGGAAAGGTTGGTGTCGATCACTTCCTTCCACTGTGCCGGCGTCATCTTGTGGAACATGGCGTCGCGGGTGATGCCGGCGTTGTTGACCAGCACCGAGACCGGACCGAGATCGGCTTCGATCTGCTTGATGCCGGCGGCGCAGGCATCGTAGTCCGCGACGGACCATTTGTAGACCGGGATGCCGGTCTCGGCCTTGAATTTCTGAGCCGCTTCGTCATTGCCGGCATAGTTGGCGGCGACCGAATAGCCGGCGTTCTTCAAGGCGGCCGATATCGCAGCACCAATGCCGCGCGTTCCGCCGGTGACAATTGCTACCTTGCTCATGTGGTCCTCCCTTTAGAAATCGACTGAGCGAATAGGGAGTAGCGAATAGCGAGTAGGGGTCTGATGTCCCGCCGCGACGCTTTTTCTTCCCTATTCGCTACTCTCTATTCGCAATTGGCTGTTCAGATCGCTTCCACGCACATGGCGACGCCCATGCCGCCGCCGATGCACAGCGTGGCAAGGCCTTTCTTAGCGCCGCGGCGGCGCATCTCGTAGACCAGCGTGTTGAAGATGCGGGCGCCGGACGCGCCGATCGGATGGCCAATGGCGATGGCGCCGCCATTGACGTTGACGATCGAGGGGTCCCAGCCCATGCCCTGGTTGACGGCGCAGGCCTGCGCGGCGAAGGCCTCGTTGGCCTCGACGAGATCGAGGTCCTTGACCGACCAGCCGGCCTTCTCCAGCGCCCGCTTCGAGGCGGGAATCGGACCGGTGCCCATGATCGCCGGGTCGACGCCGGCGGTCGCCCAGGAAGCAATGCGCGCCAGCGGGGTGATGCCGCGGCGGGCGGCCTCGGCCTCGGTCATCAGCAGCGCGCCGGCGGCGCCGTCATTGATGCCGGACGCGTTCGCGGCTGTGACCGTGCCGTCCTTGTCGAAAGCGGGCCTCAGCTTGGTCATGGCGTCGATCGTGGCGCCATGACGGATATATTCGTCCTGGTCGACGATGGTGTCGCCCTTCTTGCCCTTGATGGTGAAGGCGACGATCTCGTCCTTGAACCTGCCGGCCTTCTGCGCGGCCTCGGCCTTGTTCTGCGAGGCAAGCGCGAACTCGTCCTGGGTTTCGCGGGTGATCTGGAACTGGCGGGCGACGTTCTCGGCGGTGTTGCCCATGTGGTAGCCGTTGAAAGCGTCCCACAGGCCGTCCTTGATCATGGTGTCGATCATCTTGTAGTCGCCCATCTTCACACCTGCGCGAAGATGCTCGGCGTGCGGCGACAACGACATCGATTCCTGGCCGCCGGCGATGATCACCTTGGCGTCGCCGGCGGCGATCTGCTGCATGCCGAGCGCGATGGCGCGCAGGCCCGAGCCGCAAACCTGGTTGAGGCCCCAGGCCGTGGTTTCCTTCGGCAGGCCGGCATTGATCGAGGCCTGACGGGCCGGGTTCTGTCCTTGAGCGGCGGTCAGCACCTGGCCGAGGATGACCTCGTCGACCTCCGCGGCTTCGACGCTCGCGCGGGCGAGCAGTTCCTTGATGACCACGGCGCCTAGCTCATGCGCCGGCGTGGCGGCGAAGCTGCCGTTGAAGGAGCCGACCGCTGTGCGGGCGGCGCTGGCGACGACGATTGAATTGGAAGCGGCCATTTTCTTCTCCAGACTTCGAGGTGTCGTATTTTAGGCTATCGTTGAAGACTTTTCTTGCCCGTTCAATGATCTGAGTCAAACCGGAAATGGGCATGGCCTCCATGCGCGGCAAGCAGAGCGCACGCCAGTCGCGGTAACGTGACGTTGGCCGCGCGGCGGATTTTGCAATGGCTGTGCAGCATTAATTGATGCCGCAGTGCACAAACCACTTGGAATTGTGACGCTTTTGCGCGTATCCTTAACAGAAGGCGCAATCGTTACCGGCCGCTTACTCCTAGAGGTGCCGGTGTCCTGGGGAGGATCCGGATGGCCGCAAAAGACGACCCGATCGTCATCAAGAAGTATGCCAATCGCCGGCTCTACAACACCGGCACCAGCACCTATGTGACGCTCGAAGACCTGGCCGAAATGGTCAAGAAGGGCGAGGAGTTCACCGTCCAGGACGCCAAGACCGGCGACGACATCACGCATCCGGTGCTGACGCAGATCATTTTCGAGCTGGAGAACAAGGACGGGCAGAACATGCTGCCGATCCCGTTCCTGCGCCAGCTCATCTCCTTCTACGGCGATCAGATGCAGATGATCGTGCCGAGCTTCCTCGAGCAGTCGATGATCGCCTTCTCCAAGGAGCAGGAGCGGTTTCGCGAGCAGATGAAGGGCGCCTTCGGCAAGACGCCGATGGACATGATGAAGACGCCGATCAAGGCGCTCGAGGAACAGACGCGCCGCAATGTCGAGATGTTCCAGAACGCCATGCGCATGTTCACGCCGTTCCCGCCCGCCGGCAGCAATGCCGCGGCCCCGGCCGAGCCGCCGAAGAAGGAAGAGAAGTCCGACGATCTGCAGGAATTGAAGGCGCAGATCGCGGCGATGCAGCGCAAGCTCGACACGATGTCCTAACGAGCGCGTCGCGGTTTGGCGGCGATCGCGAGCTGGAGATTGGCGCAAAGGCCTATCCCTTCGTCATCCTCGGGCTTGACCCAAGGATCCATTCCGTGACCGATGCCGTAGGGTGCAGCGGCGCAGAATTCTTTAATCGCCGCAACGCCTTAGCGTCACGGAATGGATTCTAGGGTCTGCGCGCGTCGCTTCGCTCCTTGCTCCGCCCTAGAATGACGACCTCAAACGCGTTTCGCTAATCTGCAAGGCTATTATCCCGCGCCGATAGGCCCGTCATAGCGGGCGCGGGGCCGGATCAGCCTGTTGCTGGTCACCTGCTCGATGGCATGCGCCGTCCAGCCGACGCTGCGGCCGAGCGCGAACAGGCGGAACGGCGCGTCGGCCGGCAGGCGCAGGCTGCGCGTTATAGCAGCCAGGGCGAAATCGATGTTGGGGTGCAGGCCGGTCGCGGCAAGGACCGCCTTGCGAAGGCGCGACAGCCCTTCGTCGATCTCGAGGCCGGAGAAGACGCCCTCGGCGCGCGGGTCGCCTTCCGGATAGAGCGGATGGCCGAAGCCGGGCAGCGGTCGGTCATGCGCCAGCCAGCGGGCGATCGCTTCGTCCGCGCCCAGCCGCTCCGCATCCTCGACCAGCGCGATCGCCGCGGCACCCGCGCCACCGTGACGCGGGCCGATAAGCGTCGCGAGACCGGCGAGCAGGCAGGCGGCGATCGGCGCGCCGGTGGAGGCCGCGACGCGGGCGGCGAAGGTCGAGGCGTTGAGCTCGTGATCGGCCAGCAGCACCAACGCCTTGCGGATAAGGTCGGCGCCATCGTCTTCCACCGACCAGCCCTGCGCCAGCCTTGCATGCACGGGTTCGGAGCCCGGCGTTGCGCCGAGCGCCGTCGCCAGCGCGCTGGTCGCGGCGGCGCCGTCCTGCTGCAGCATGGCCGGCCTGCGGCCGAGCGAGGGCCAGCCTTCGGCCGCAAGCGCCGACAGCCTGGCGAAAGCGGTCGGCGTGCCGCTTTGCCCTGCGGCCGAAGGGGTCAGCGAGGCAAACGACACCGGACGGCCGGAGGCCCACAGCAGTCCGGCGGTCTCCTCGAGCGTCGCCGTCGCCGAGAACTCCACCGCGTCCTTGCCGCGATAGATGAGGCGGCCATGCAGCACAGTCGAGATCGAGGTGGCGATGGCCGGCTCGCCCCAGGCGATGGCGCTTTCGGCAATCGCTTGCGGACTCCTGCCGCGATCGCGTCGCGTGGCAAGTGCTGCGATGTCGTCGGCGCGGTACTGGCTGCGGCGCGGATCGGCCTCGTCCGGCTTCATGCCGATGCGGCCGCGGCTGACATAGGCATAGAGCGTCTGCGGCCGGACATTCAGCCGCTCCAGCGCTTGCTCCCGCGTCAGCCACTCCGTCATTTGCCGCCCTACATTGATTATCTTGATCAAGATTGATGCATTGATTGCGCAGCATTAATTGCAAAGCGCAAAAGGTCAAGGAGACGATCATGGCGAATGGGCTCGATGATGTTGTGGCGGCCGACACGGTGCTTTCCGATGTCGACGGTGTGGGCGGGCACCTCACCATCCGCGGCCATTCGCTTGCGGAACTCGCCGGCCGCTGGCGCTACGCGCAGGTGGTGCGGCTGCTGTTCGACGGCTTCTTCGACGATCTCCCCGGCGACGCCGAACTGGAGAAGGCGATCGGCAAGGCGCGGGTGGAGGTATTCGATCGTGTGAAGCCGTTGCTTGCGCAGTTCGCGCCGCTCGACATCTACAGCGGCATGCGAGCGGGCATGGCCGTCCTGCCGGACGGCGACGGACTTGCCGACGCGCTGCGCTTGATCGCGGCGCCGGCGGTGCTGACGCCGGCCCTGCTGCGCCGTGGCCGGGGCGAGACTCCGATCGCTCCCGACGCAAAAGCCGATCATGCCGGCGATATGCTGCGGATGCTCGCCGGCGCCGCCTCGCCGGCGCTTGCCAAGGCGCTCGACAGCTATCTGGTGACGGTCTGCGACCACGGGCTCAACGCCTCGACCTTCGCGACCCGCGTGGTGGCGTCGACACAGGCCGGGCTGACCTCGGCGATCCTGGCCGGGCTCGGCGCGCTGAAGGGCCCGCTGCATGGCGGCGCGCCGGGGCCGGTGATCGAGATGCTGGACGCCATCGAGGCCAGCGGCGATGCGACCGGCTGGCTCAGCGCCGAGATCGCGCATGGCGAGCGCATCATGGGCTTCGGCCACCGTATCTACCGCGTGCGCGATCCGCGCGCCGACGCGCTGAAGGCGGTGGTGCGGCAGCTTGGTTCCCGCAACGAAGCAAGCAGCAAGAAGATGGGCAGCCGGCTGGCCTTCGCCGAGACGGTGGAACAGGCCGCGCTCGAAGTGCTCAGGATCGCCAAGCCGCAGCGCTCGATCCAGACTAATGTCGAATTCTACACCGCGCTTCTGCTCGAAGCGGTCGGCTTCCCGAAAGAGGCATTCTCCAACGTCTTCGCCGCCGGCCGCGTCGCCGGCTGGATCGCGCATGCCCGCGAGCAGCAGGCTACCGGACGGCTGATCAGACCGCAGTCGCGGTATTTCGGGCCGGTGCCGGATCTAGTGGCTTGAGCCTGCTTCCTCGCCCCCGCAACGCGGGGGAGAGGTGGCCCGGCGAAGCCGGGACGGAGAGAGGGACGCCGGCCGTGAAGCAGCGGCTCTTTCCGGCGAAGTGCCGATGAATCCGGTCTGCCGAGGTTTCCAAAGCAAATTTCGGCGGTCGAGAGGCCCCTCTCCGTCCCGGCTGCGCCGGGCCACCTCTCCCCACTTTCGTGCAGGGCTGTCCGGGGAAAGGTTCGGGTGAATCGAAATGCCGCATGTGCATGC
>NZ_RZSA01000193.1:0-8283 GCF_003998075.1 Mesorhizobium sp. M2A.F.Ca.ET.037.01.1.1
AGACAGTGGCGGGGGCGTGCTGTCCGACCTGGCGGTGGAATTTCATCGCAGGGCACTGCCGCGGCTTGCCGATAACGGCCTGGCGCGATGCCTGACGATCGAGATCGGCGATGCCGTCGTCGGTGCCTATTACGGATTTCATCACCGCGACAGGGCCTATGCCTATCTCGGCGGTTTCGATCCAGCCTATGCCGAGGAAAGCCCCGGCGCGATTCTGATCGGCCATGCCATCGCGGAAGCCGCCAACGAAGGCGCGCGCGAGTTCGATTTCCTGCGCGGCCGTGAAGGCTACAAATATGGCTGGGGCGCGAACGACCGCTGGACAGCGCAAAAGGTGTGGATGCGGAGCGCGCCGCCGTGACCCCCGCGAGGCAAACCGGTGCGATCGCCAGGCGCCTGATTGAGGATTACATGGCGGACGGCCTTTCGGTCGACAACGCGCTGGCCAAACTGGCCGTCTGTGTCGACAAGACGACCAGCGCGGCGCAACTGGCGGATGTCGCCCTGGACATGCGCCCGAGCCATGTGCCCCGGCGACGCTGGCTGGAAGGCATCGCCACGATGCTGCGTGACAAGGCCGACGCCTTCGACGCCGTCCGCAGGGTCGCTGCCTGCGTGTCGCATGACCGCGTCAACGGCGAAACGGCCGCCATCACCGTCGAGCGGCTGGCCGGCGGATTCGATCGGGCGGCCGCCATATCTCCGGCCGCCAGCGTGCAACTGTCGTCGCTGGGCGACGAGGACAGCCTCTCGGCCACAACCGGCGAGATTGCCTTGTGGCTGGAACGGCAAGGCATGCTCGGCACCCGCAACCGCATATTGGACATCGGCTGCGGCATCGGGCGCCTCGAACATGCGCTTGGCGCCATGGCGGGACGTATCGTCGGCATCGATATCTCGCCCCGGATGATCGCCCTCGCGCGCCGGCGATGCGCCGGCGTCGCCAATGTGGAATTCCGCCTGACCTCGGGCCTGGATCTCGGTGACTTTGCCGATCAAAGCTTCGACGGCGTGCTGGCTCTCGACAGTTTTCCGTACCTGGTGCTCGCCGGTGTCGCCGAGCGGCATTTCGGCGAGATCTCGCGCGTGCTGCGGCCAGAAGGGATGGCGGCAATCCTCAACTATTCGTATCGGGCGTCGCCAGACATCGATTCCCGCGATATCAACCGTCTTGCCCATGCGTTTGGCATGGACGTCTTGGTCGATGGCGAAATGCCTTTCGGCAGTTGGGACGGCACGGTCTTCCTTATCCGCGTTGCCGGCGGAACATAACGCGCGCGCGGCAGTTCGGTCGCCGAACAGTTTCACGCGGGCAGTCCAGGAGAAGAACAATGGCAACCAGCGGTAAGAAGCATATGGGCCGCGGCAGCCAGGGCAAGGGCTCCGGAACCGGAGCGAAGACGACACTCGCAAAGGACATGGTCGGCGAGAACGAGGTTCTGTCCAACCGGGACAAGAAGCAGCATACGGAGCAACGCGGCCTCGACGGCAACCGGATCAAATCCGATCAGTACCAGGATCACGCGGCGAACCGTCTGCCGAAGGAATGAGTGCATGCTCGCGGATCGCCTTTTGCCCCGAAATCCGAAGACTGCGATGCCGAAATCCCACAGCTTGCGTCGAGCGCCTTGCAAAGGCTGGTCGGGTATGCCTCAGTGAGATCTGAAGGGGCCTCTATTGTTAAGAGAATGCGATGTCTCGCCGGAGCCAGCGCGATCTATGCGCCCAGGCAATCCAGAGCCTGGACCAGGAGATCGCGTCCCTGTTGACCGCCATCGAGCGGGAGAAGGTCCCTGACCGGCAGACCAGGCTTGCACTCGAACTGCAGAACGCGCTGATCGAAAAGCGCAAAGGCGATATGACGGCCGAGCGCGGTTGACGACGTCGCGGCGAGGATGCGGCATTCCTCCGAGACCGGGCCGAAGGGCATTGGCAGTGCCTGCGGTCGTCGTGCCAGCAAGATCGGTGGAACATTAACATAAGTGAATCGTTGTAGCCGGTTAGGAGTCATCCCGATGGCGCAGGATGGCAGAACTCCGGAAGTGGACGAACTCATTCGGCGGCTGGTCGCAACGACGGGCATCACCGAAACGCAGGCGCTTGAACTTGTTTCCCTGCTCGGTCTGAATTGGGCCTCGCTGATGAGAGAGGCGAAAGTCCTGAAAGCAACTCAGCGCCGGTAGGCTGCTTTAGCGTCTTGCGCCTTCAGTATCCCAATGGTCGTCCGAAAATTGGCGTCGTCGCTCGATCAGCGCCTGCGGCGAGCTTTCCCCGAGGAACTCCAGAACACCGGCACGGGCACGATTGAGACGGCTTTTGACGGTGCCGACAGCGCAACCGCATATCTCAGCAGTTTCTTCGTAGCTTACGCCCAGCACGCCGATCAGCACCAGCACCTCACGCTGATGGGACGGCAGTTTCTGGATGGCTCGATGCACTTCCTTGCTTTGGACGGACCAATCCTGCGACGGCTCCGAGATCGGCCGGGTGGAGGCGCAGTCAAGCAGCCCGGGCGCCTCCCTGGCCGCTGCCTTGACACGCGTGTAATGCGTGTTGCGCATGATCGTGAAGAGCCAGGACTTCAGCCGCGTGCCCGGCTCGAACTTGTCCAGGTTGGCAAGCCCCTTGGTCAGTGTCTCCTGCACGAGATCGTCGGCGTCGTCGGGCACCCGACAGAACGTCCGCGCAAAAGCCCGCAAGGCAGGAATAAGATCGACGACGGAGACCTCACCGGCGTCAGGGTTGGACAAATTATGCTCTCTGGGTAACAATTTTCCGGGCCCAGCAAACAGGAGTGGATGAGATGCGGACTAGGGAGAATGCCTGAGAAAAAGGAACGTTCCTGTTTTCCGTCGCTCGGCCGAAAACTTTTGGCCAAGGGGCTCCAGGGAGCAGCACCGCAATGGGGCGGTCACTCGACATGCGCGCCACACGGACGGCAATGACATCTTTCGACAGTTGAAAGGCAAAGCTGAGCGCCTTGTCCGCGCCTGTTCCACTGCTGGGTCACGACGAGAACGATAGGCGGTTGAATGTTGCCGAGATTGAGCTTTCCGGGCTCGCGCAGACCAGCCTCGAGATCTGGCCTATCGGCGAATGCGCCTTCAACGCGCCATAAGAACCGCCAGCCCCGGGTCCTCGATCATGGACTTGGTCACGCCGCCGAATATCCGCTCGCGCAGCCGGGAATGACCGTAAGCCCCCATGACCACGAGCTCGGCCCCGGTGTCGGTGGCATGCTGGCGAAGAATGTCGGCGACAGAATGGCCCGAACTCGGCAGGCGATCGACCGCGACCTTCGCGCCATGCCGGGAGAGATAGGCCGCCAGATCCGCTCCCGGCTCCGCTCCATGATGCCGTTCGTCTTCGATCGGATCGATCATGGCGACGCGGACCTCGTCGGCGGATGACAGGATATCGAGCGCCTCCCGCACGGCGCGCGAGGCTTCCAGGCTGGCGTCCCAGGCGACAAGGACGCGTTTCGGTTTCAACGTCGCGCGCGCTCCCTGAGGGACCAGCAGGATAGGCTTCCCGGACGAGAACAGGCTGCCCGCAAGGACCTTATCCTTAAGCAAGCCGCTTGCGAGCATCTCCGGTCCGACGATGGTCAGGTCGGCATAGCGGGCCCGCCGACCGATGATCTCATCCGTCCAGGACTGCTCCGGGTATTCGCTGCCGAGGTCGGCCGATACGGGGCCTTCCGACAGCATCCTGGATACCACCGAACTGCGCTTCTCCAGGGTTTCCATTTCGGCTTCGCGCTCCGCGAGCCAGGCCGGCGAGACCACTGCTGCGTATTCTCCGCCAGACGGAGGCGCCGCAATGACCACGACGAGCAGGGAAAGATGCGCGTCGATTTCCTCGCACAGACCGGCCGCGAGCCTCAGATCATCGTTTCCGTAATCGGGCCCGGTAACCGTGAGCAATGTCTTGAATGGCATGGGGGCCGCTCCTTGTTCGAAAACACGGAATGCAGCCTTAGCGAGTCGGTTGGAATCCTTCCTTGCGCTGAATCAAATGGCCCCCTCGCAAGATTGATCCCGGTCAACGTGCGTGCGCGTCGCATGGTTTAGCCTGACACCGATGGCTGGAGGCAGATCAATGAGATTCCGGACGACGATTGGTCTTTTCGCGCTGACGCTGAGCGCCGCGGCGGCGCAGCAGATGAGCAATGGACAGCAGGAATATCTGAATTCCTGCGCGGTCTGCCACGGCGTGGAAGGCAAGGGCGACGGGCCCTTGGCCGATGAGCTGCGCAAGCGCCCCGCCGATCTGACGACGCTGACGAAGCGCAATGGCGGGGAATTTCCCTACTGGCGGGTCTACGCCACGATCGACGGTCGCGGTCTCGTCCCGGCGCATGGTGAGCGCGACATGCCGGTGTGGGGCAATCAGTTCCTGCCTGACGACGTGAAGAAGTACGGTCCCTATGGCGGGGAGGCCGTAACCACGGAACGCATCCAAAACCTCACAGGTTATGTCCAGACGCTCCAACGCTAGGGAGGCTCATAGAGCTTCACTCGGCAAGGCCGAGGGATGACGCAACCAAGTCAAGGACGCACTTATGATCACCGAGAACCAGGATGTCGTGGTCGAGATGCTGAAGAACCCTGCCAGCCATGGCGAGGTTGGTCCGGTCGAGACGATCGAAACACATATTTCCCGGATCTTCCTCGTCGGGCGGCGCGCATTCAAGATGAAGCGGGCGGTCAAGCTGCCCTATGTCGACTTTTCGACGCCGGCGTTGCGGCTCGCCGCGTGCGAGAGGGAAGTGGAGCTGAACTCCATGACAGCGCCCGGCCTCTATCTCGATGTCCACCGCGTCGCGCGCGCGGGAGACCGGCTTGCCCTAGACGAGCCGGGAGAACTGGTCGACGCCGTCATCGAGATGGTCCGCTTCGACCAGTCCAAGCTCCTGGATCGCATGGCCGCGGCGGGGGAACTGACACCCGCGCTGATGACGGGCGTGGCCCGCATGATCGCGCACTATCACCGCGGCGCCGAAGTGATCCATGCCGGCAGCGGGTCGGCGAATATCGGCGGCGTTCTCGAAATCAATGCGGCCGGCTTTGCGACAAGCCACGTGTTCAACGGAAAGGAAATCGAAACGCTCAACGCAGCGTTTCGCGACGCCCTCGCCCGCCGTGCCGGCCTTCTCGACCGGCGAGAGGCGGCAGGCAAGGTCCGCCGCTGCCATGGCGACCTGCATCTGCGCAACATCTGCGTCTTCGATGGCGAGCCTCGCCTGTTCGATTGCATCGAGTTCAATGATCAGATCGCCACCGTCGATGTCCTCTACGATCTCGCATTCCTGCTGATGGATCTGTGGCATCGCGGTTTTCCGCAATTCGCCAATCTGGTGATGAACCGCTATCTCGACGATGCCGATGACGAGGACGGCTTCGTGCTCCTGCCTTTCCTCATGGCGGTGCGGGCGGCGGTGCGCGCTCACGTGACCGCGACGCAGGTCGAGGAAGGCAGCCAGGACTCCGCAAGGCTGGTTGCCGAAGCGCGGTCCTATTTCCAACTCGCGCAAACCCTGCTGGCCGAAACGCCGCCTCGGCTCGTCGCAATCGGCGGATTGAGCGGCTCGGGCAAGACGACGGTCGCCGAGGCCCTCGCCGCTCAGATCGGCGCGCCGCCCGGCGCCCGGATCGTCGAGAGCGACCGCATCCGCAAGGCCATGCATGGCGTGGCGGCCGAAACGAGGCTGCCGGCCAAGGCCTACCGGCCCGGCGTATCGGAACGCGTCTACCGCCAGATAGCCTGGCTCGCGGAGCTTATTCTTGCCGAAGGCGGCTGCGTCGTCGCCGACGCGGTCTTCGACAGGCCGGAGGATCGCGACAGGATCGAGCGCGCAGCGACCGGGACAAACGTTCCGTTTGCGGGATTTTGGCTGGCGGCAGATCCGTCGGTGCTTTGGCGTCGGGTCAGCGAGCGCAAGGGCAGCCCCTCCGATGCCACGATCGACATCCTTTCGCGGCAATTGCAGCGCGATGCCGGTCCGATGTCCTGGCGCAAGATCGAGGCCAACCGCAAGGTGACCGAAATCACGGCCGAGATGGTGGCCTCGGTCGAGGGCGCCGTTTCATCCGCGGCCGGCTTCAGGAAGACCGGATCATAAAGCCGTCACCCGTTTGGAGCAATTCCGGGAAAAGCGTCCGCGGTCTTCCGTCGGGAATTGCGTCAAAACAAGGAGATAGAGCCTTTCGCCGTGTTCGTGAAACAGTGAAACGCTCTAGCGGACTTCCAGCGTCGCCACCGACAGGCCGGGCTCGCTCGGGTGGTGCGCGATCGAGAAGCCGAACTCCAGGCACATTGTGAGCATCTTGCGATTTTCGTTGAGGATCGTGCCTTCGATGCGGCCGATGCGTTCGGCCTTCGCATAGTCGATGACCTGTTTCAGCAGATCCCATCCCAGGCCATGGCCTTGCAGGTCCGATCGCACGAGCAGCGCATATTCACCGCTCCTGTGATCCGGATCGCAGGAAAGCCGGCCGATTCCCGCCAGCGCTCCCGTGTCCTTTTCAAGAGCGACGAAGGCGATGTCGCGCTCGTAGTCGAGCTGTGTGAGCCGCTTCAGCATCTGGTCCGGGAAGTTCTTCCGCAGCGACAGGAAGCGCAGTCTGAGGTCGTCGGGAGAAATCTTCGCCAGGAACGCGGGATAAAGCGCCACGTCCGCCGGCATGATCGGCCGGATGTGAAAGGTCATGCCGTCCGACTGGAGATCGCGGCTCCATCCCGACGGATAGGGCCTTATGGCAAGCGCCGGGTTCGGCGCCGGCTCATCCACCCGTCGCGGGTCGATCTCGATACGCGCATCGAGCGCAACCACGCCTTCGGCATCGGCCAGCAGCGGGTTGATGTCGAGGGAGACGAGGCAGGGGAAGTCGACGATCATTTGCGACAGGCCGTTCAGCGCGGCGATGATCGCGCCTCGGTTGGCCGGCTTGCGATCGCGATAGCCGGCAAGCAGGCGGCCTATCCTGGTCGCGTCGATCGCGTCTCCGGCCAGCACGTCGTCAAGCGGCGGCAGGGCGATCGCGGTATCGTTCACGACCTCGACCGCCGTGCCGCCGGCGCCGAACAGAATGACCGGGCCGAACATCGGGTCGAGGTTCATGCCCAGTATGAGTTCCTGAGCATGCTTGCGCGCGACCATGGCTTGCACCGTGTAGCCGTCCGCCTTCACCTGCGGCGACCGCGTGCGCAGGCGCGTCTCGATCGACCGGGCGGCCTCCGCGGCCTTCTCCGCGGTCGCGATGTCGAGGACCACGCCGCCGACATCCGACTTGTGCGAGACCACCTTCGACAGCAATTTGACGACCACTGCTTCAGAGCTTTCGAGAAGCTCGCCGGCGGCCTGGGCCACTTCCACGACGGATCCGGCGACGATGGTTCGCGGCACGGGGATTCCGTAGGCTTCTATCGCCGCTTTTGCTTCCGGCTCCGTCAGCATGCGTCGCCCTTCGGCGGCCACCTTCCGTAAGATGGCGTGCGCCGATGCCTTGCCATCGGCCTGATCGCCACCCCGGCTCGGGGGAGTCCGCAGCAGCGCCCGCTGAGCGCGCGACCATTCGCCGAGATAGGACGCCGCGATCGCCGCGTCCTCCGGCGTCTCGAAGCTCGCGATGCCGGCTTCCGTCAGGACGCGCCGGCCTTGGCGCGCGGTATGCTCGCCAAGCCAGCACGCGAGAAGCGGTTTTCCGCCGATCTCGCCGTCGTCGCCAAGCTCGGCGACCTTCCTGGCCGCGTCCGGCGAGGAACCGAGCCCGGTGGGGCAATTCATGACCAGGATAACGTCCGTCCCCGGATCCGCCGCCAGGGCTTCGAGCGCCGCCCCGTAGCGCTCCGGCGCGGCGTCACCGACGATGTCGACCGGGTTCGCATGCGACCAGGTCGGCGGCAGCGCCCGGTCGAGCCGCTCGATCGTCGAGGGCGCAAGTTCGGCCAGCTCGCCTCCACGATCGACGATCTTGTCGACGGCAAGCACGCCGGCCCCGCCGCCATTGGTGACGATGCCGACCCGCGCCCGCTCGAGGGGAGCGTGACGGGCGACAGTCTCGGCGGCATCGAGCAGCTCGGCGAGATCATCGACACGCAGCACGCCTGCCCTGCGCAAGGCGGCGTCGACCACCCTGTCGGCGCCCGAAAGCGCTCCGGTATGCGTCGCGGCCGCCCTGGCCGCCTGCTCGTGCCGCCCGGGCTTGATCGCGATAACCGGCTTGAGGCGCGCCGCCGCCCGCGCGGCCGACATGAACTTGCGCGGATTGGGTATGGTTT
>NZ_RZSA01000194.1:0-8234 GCF_003998075.1 Mesorhizobium sp. M2A.F.Ca.ET.037.01.1.1
AATCCAGGCAATGGCGGCGGCGCCGGTGCCGTGGCGCAGGCGCGGATCCCCAGTTCAAATGGCGGCGCCCAGACGATGCGGCTGGTCGAGGCGCAGCCTGTGCCGGAGGCCTACGTTCCGCAACCGGCGCCGGTCGCCGAAGCGCCCGTCGTTCCGGTGAAATCGCTGGCCGACATCGTCGCGCTCGCCGACGCCAATCGCGACATCGCCTTCAAGGTGCAACTGAAGCGTTACGTGCGGCCGGTGCGCATCGAGCCCGGTCGTCTCGACGTCACCCTGACCGACGACGCGCCGAAGATGCTGCTCAACGACCTGACCTCCAAGCTGCGCGCCTGGACCGGCCGCAACTGGCTGGTGTCGCTGTCGAAGGAAGAGGGCGGCCAGACACTGGCCGAGATGGAGACGACCAAGCGCGAGAACGCCTTCTCCGACGCCAAGGCGGATCCGACTGTCGCGGCCATCCTTGCTCGCTTCCCGGGCGCCAAGATCATCGACGTGCGCATTCCGGATGTGCCGGACGTGGAAGAGGCCGAAGCCGAAGTTCCGGTCGAGCCTGCGTCCGACGACGACGAAATCTGAAACAATCTTAGAGGACCACCCCGATGAAAGATCTTCTCGGCCTGATGGGCAAGGCGAAGGAAATGCAGGCCAAGTTCCAGGCCATGCAGGACGAGATCGCCACGCTTGAAGCCACCGGCCAGGCTGGCGGCGGCCTGGTCAGCATCACGCTCACCGGCAAGTTCGAGATGAAGGCGCTGAAGATCGATCCGTCGCTGATCAAGGCGGACGAAGCCGAGATCCTCGAGGACCTCATCCTGGCCGCCCACAATGACGCCAAAAGTAAGGTCGAGCAGGTCATGCAGGAGAAGACCAAGGCGTTGACGGCGGGCCTGCCGATTCCCCCTGGAATGAAATTGCCGTTCTGAGGCAGCCTCCAGTTAATTGATTATGAACGGAAATCGAGTCCGGACGGCAATATTACCCATTTTGCCGGCAATGCTCACGGGCTCATTTCGCGGCTTTCATAAAGTTTTACCCAAGTCCAGAAATTGCTAACCCTCTAGCCATCTTTTTGCCTGAAAGAGTCTCATTCCTGCCACATCTCGGGGCGGGCTGGCATCTTGGACATGAGGCTTTTTTGGTGATCGCGAAGCGATGGAAGACGCCGCTGCTGCTTATCGGCATCGTCACTTCCCCCTTGCTCCTGGCCGGCTGCAGCCAGACCACTTCCTCCCATGGCATGTCGGTGTCGGGACTGACCGATGCGCTGACGCCGAGCTTCCTCACGCGTTCCTCCAGCCACTCGCTGAAGGACAAGGAATGCCTGCAAAGGGCGATGTTCTTCGAATCGAACCGGTCGAGCCGCGATGGCATGATCGCTGTCGGCACGGTCGTGATGAACCGTCTGCGTTCAGGCCAGCATGGCAGCACCATCTGCGACGTCGTCGGCGAGAAGGGCCAGTTCGCGCCGGGCGTTCTGACGCGGCCGATGAATTCCAGGGCGCTGCCCGATGTCGAGGCAGCCGCCGATGCGGTGCTGAGAGGCGAGCGCAAGGCCAAGCTCAAGAACACGATGTATTTCCACACCGCCGGCCTGCGCTTCCCCTACAAGAACATGCATTACACGATGGTGGCCGGGGGCAACGCCTTCTATGAGAAGCGCGGCCGCAATTGGCAGCCGCTGCCGGATGAGCCGATGGTCGCCATGGCCTCCGACAAACAGCAGAAGATTGATCCAACCGCTCCCGTGCTGATGGCCTCCGCCGAGCCGGTGGTCAAGACGATCGTACGGCAGGATCCGGCCAAGCAGGTCGCGACCGATGCGGCCGAACCGACGCTTCCGGCCAAGGCGGCAATCGTTCCGGCCGAAGAGACCTATGTGACGGCTTCCGCAGCACCATCCGTCCCTTCCGCGAAGTCCGGCCGCCTCGCGCAGAAGCCGACGGTCGTGGCGATGCAGGAACAGATGGCCGAACCGGACGCCTCGCGTTTCGGCGGCACGCTCAAGGGCCGTTACATCACCTCGGTGCCCAAAGCGACGCAGGAAGCGGCGATGGGCTTCCGGTCGACGCCTGAGAACACCGACGCCATCGGCGCGATGATCGTCAGCCAGGACCGGCCGCTCGAAACCAACTGAACCCGATTGCATCCGACGCAGGGCCCGTCATGGCAGCATGGCGGGGCCTGTGTCGTTGCGGCTGTTCCAAACCGCTCGGAAAAATCCTAGATCAAGGCGATGTCGAAGAGAATCGCCGGTCCGGAAATCGAACGCCTGATCCAGCTCCTGGCCAAGGTGCCGGGGCTTGGGCCGCGCTCGGCCAGGCGCGCCGCGCTCCATCTCATCAAGAAGAAGGAGCAGCTGCTCGAGCCTTTGGCCGCCGCCATGGGCGAGGCGGTCGACAAGGTGCGCATCTGCTCGACCTGCGGCAATGTCGACACCTCCGACCCTTGCATGATCTGCACCGATCCACGCCGCGACGCCGGCACGCTGATCGTCGTCGAGGATGTCTCCGACCTCTGGGCGCTGGAGCGCGCGGCCGCCATGAACGTGCGCTACCATGTGCTCGGCGGCACGCTGTCGCCGCTCGACGGCATCGGTCCCGACCAGCTCAACATCCGCTCTTTGGTCGACCGCGTCGCCGGTGGCGAGGTGAAGGAAGTCATCCTTGCGGTCAACGCCACCGTCGAGGGGCAGACGACCGCGCATTATTTGACGGATCAGTTGTCGGGCTTCGATGTGAAGGTGACGAGGCTGGCGCATGGCGTGCCGGTCGGCGGCGAGCTGGATTATCTCGACGAAGGAACGCTGGCCGCGGCGCTGCGATCGAGAACGGCATTTTGAGGGGACTGCGAAGGGGCGGGGAATGACTGGAATAAATCCTTCGAAGTTAGCGCCAGGGCCCCCTCTCTGTCCTGCCGGACTGTCCGGCAGGACAGAGAGGGGGGCGACAGAACGAGGCTTTTCCAAATACAGCCTCGCATTTCTTCTGCTCGCAATATTCAGCCTCATTCTCACCACTCCCACCCGTGCCGCCCCCATCGACGACCAGTTCCAAGCCTGGCTTCGAACCGATCTCTGGCCCGAAGCCAAATCCAAGGGCATCTCGAAAAAGACCTTCGACGAGGCCTTCCTTGGCGTGAAGCCGAACCTCAAGCTGCCAGATCTCGTCCTGCCCGGCGAAAAGCCCACGACACCTGAGAAGCAGCACCAGGCCGAGTTCGGTCCGCCAGCCAACTATTTCGCCGAGAAGATCATCCGCGCCGTCACCACGGGCGGGCGGGCGCGCGAGAGCGCCAATTCAAGAGTGCTCGGGCTGATCGAGAAGCGCTACGGCGTGCCCGGTGAGATCGTGCTGGCGATCTGGGGCCGCGAGACCGGCTTCGGCGCGGCCAAGATGCCTTACGATGCCTTCGAGGTGCTGGGCACCAAGGCGTTCATGTCGACCAAGAAAGACTTCTTCCGCACGGAGGTGCTGGCGGCGCTCGACATCGTCGAGCGCGGGCTGGCGCCGGTCAATGCGATGAAATCGTCCTGGGCCGGCGCGCTCGGCCAGCCGCAATTCATGCCAACCTCGTTCCTCAAGCACGCCGTTGACTTCGACGGCGATGGCCGGCCCGACATCTGGAATTCGACGCCCGACGTGCTCGCCTCGATCGCCAACTACCTCGTCCACTATGGCTGGCTGAGGGGGCGCGGCTGGGGCGTCGAGGTGACCGTGCCGGCAAACGTTTCCTGTGCGCTCGAAGGACCCGACCAGGGCAAGAAGGTATCCGACTGGGTGGCGATGGGCATCAGGCGTGCCGACAACAAGGCGTTTCAGGCAAGCGAATTGAAGGCTGAGGGCCTTCTGCTGATGCCGGCCGGGCGCAGCGGACCTGCCTTCATCGTCACGCCGAACTTCTATGTCATCAAGCAATACAACAACAGCGATCTCTACGGCCTGTTCATCGGCCATGCCGCCGACCGCATCGCCAAGGGCGACGCCACCTTTGCCGGCAGTTGGGGGCCGGTCGGCGATCTGCACCGCTCCGACATCGCCGCCTTGCAGCGGGCGCTGGAAGCCAAGGGCTACGACGTCGGCAGCGCCGACGGCCTGCCCGGCTTCAAGACGCGCCGCTCGATCGGCGTCTGGCAGGCCAAGAACGGCAAGCCCGCCACCTGCTTTCCAGATGCAGGCTTGGTCGCGCAGTTGAAATAGCGGCGACTTCCAGGGCTCGAACACAGGCAGATTTTTCTCGACCGGCGGCTGCAATTAGCCGGCGCATGGGTCGACGGATCGCTGCCCATTTGGTCCGATATGCCGCCTGGTAAAAATCCATGCGGCCGAGCGGACGGGATCGAATAGGGAGTTGACCAACTGGACAAAAAACACGACGGTAAGCGGTCAAAGCCGTTGCCGGCCTTGCCAAGAACAATACGCCCTGAGCCGGGAACTCAGGTCAACAAGAACAGGGAACGATCATCATGATGCTGGAAAAGTTTGCCGTCCGTAGCTTGCTTGCAGGTGTGGCGATGACCGCGCTGCTCGCGACGCCTGCCTTCGCCGTCACGCCCGCCGACACGCTGGTCGAAGGCTTCGCCATCGACGACATCATCTCGATGGATCCGGGCGAGGCGTTCGAGCTGTCGACCGCCGAGGTCACCGGCAACACCTATGATCTGCTGGTCCGCCTCGATCTCAGCGACACCTCGAAGGTCAAGCCCGACCTCGCCGAGAGCTGGACGGTGTCCGACGACGGCCTGACCTACACCTTCAAGCTCAAGCCAGGCATGAAGTTCGCGTCCGGCAATCCGATCACCGCCGCCGATGTCGCCTATTCCTTCGAGCGCGCCATCAAGCTCGACAAGAGCCCGGCCTTCATCATCAACCAGTTCGGCATCAGCGGCGACAATGTCGCCGAGAAGGCCAAGGCGGTCGATGACACCACCTTCCAGTTCGTCGTCGACAAGGCTTACGCGCCGAGCTTCGTGCTCAACTGCCTGTCCGCCACTGTCGCCTCCGTCGTGGACTCGAAGCTGGTCAAGGAGCATGTCGCCGCCGTCACGCCGAGCGCGGACTACAAATGGGATAACGACTTCGGCAACGCCTGGCTGAAGACCGGCTATGCCGGTTCAGGCCAATACAAGTTGCGCGAATGGCGCGCCAACGAAGCCGTCGTTCTGGAGCGCAATGACAATTACAATGGCGAGAAGGCCAAGCTCGCGCGCGTCATCTACCGCAACATGAAGGAAAGCTCGGCGCAGCGCCTGGCGTTGGAGGCGGGCGATATCGACGTCGCCCGCAACCTCGAGCCGAACGATCTCGACGCCATCGCCAAGAATGCCGACCTCACCACCACCAGCGCGCCGAAGGGCACGGTCTATTACATCAGCCTTAACCAGAAGAATCCGAACCTCGCCAAGCCGGAAGTTCGCCAGGCGTTCAAATATCTGGTCGACTATGACGCACTGAGCACCACCATCCTCAAGGGCATCGGCGAGATCCACCAGTCCTTCCTGCCCAAGGGCGACCTTGGCGCGATCGACGACAACCCGTTCAAGCTCGACGTCGCCAAGGCCAAGGAATTGCTCGCCAAGGCCGGCCTGGCGGATGGTTTCAAGGTGACGATGGACGTTCGCACCGGCCAGCCGACCACCGGGATGGCGGAATCGATCCAGCAGACGCTCGGCCAGGCCGGCATCCAGTTGGAGATCATCCCAGGCGATGGTAAGCAGACGCTTACCAAATATCGCGCCCGCAACCACGACATCTATATCGGCAACTGGGGCCAGGACTATTTCGATCCCAATTCGAACGCGCAGACCTTCGCCTCCAATCCGGACAATTCCGACGCCGCCAAGATCAAGACATTGGCCTGGCGCAATGCCTGGGACATCCCGGACCTGACCAAGCAGACCGAGGCGGCGCTTCTGGAAAAGGATTCGGCCAAGCGCGCCGACATGTACAAGGATCTGCAGCAGAAGATCCTCGACACCAGCCCCTTCGTCATCATCCACCAGCAGCTGGAAGTGGCGGGGCTGCGCAAGAACCTCAAGGGCTTCGCGCTCGGCCCGAGCTTCGACACCAACTTCGTCGGTCCGGTCTCGAAGGAATAGCGTCCTCGGACGCCCCGTGAGCGTAGCTGAAAACCAGGCGGCGGCAGGGCGCGGCAGCGCCCGCGCCGTCGCCATTCTATCCTCGCTCGGCCGCTTCCTGGTCGTCGCGGTGACGACCTATCTCGGCCTGCTCGCGGTGACCTTCTTCATCGGCCGCGTCATACCGATCGATCCGGTGCTGGCTGTCCTCGGCGATCGCGCGCCGACCGCCGTCGTCGAGCGCACGCGCCGCGAGATGGGGCTCGACCTGCCCTGGATCGAGCAGTTCTACATCTATGTCAAAGCAGCGCTGAGGGGCGACTTCGGCACCTCGGTGCTGACCACCAATCCGGTGATGTCCGATATCCGCCGCGTCTTTCCGGCGACCATCGAGTTGGCGACGCTGGGCACGATCATCGGTGCCGTCATCGGCGTGCCGCTCGGGGTGCTGGCCGCTGTCAAGCGCGGCAGCCTGATCGACCAGATCGCCCGCGTCGTCGGCCTCATCGGCTATTCCGTGCCGATCTTCTGGCTGGGACTGCTCGGCCTGGTGCTGTTCTACGCCAAGCTGCAATGGATCGCTTTCCCGGCGCGGCTCGACGTCGTCTATGAATACACCTTCACGCCGATCACCGGCTTCTACCTGCTCGATGCCGCGATCCAGGGGCAGTGGGACGTCTTCCACGACGCCTGGCGTCATATCGTCCTGCCGGCCGCGCTGCTCGGCTATCTGTCGCTCGCCTATATCAGCCGCATGACCCGCTCCTTCATGCTGAACGAGCTGGCGCAGGAATATGTCGTCGCGGCGCGTGCCAAGGGCCTGTCGGAGACGCGCGTCATCTGGGGCCATGCGCTGCGCAATGCCGCCGTGCCCATGGTCACCGTGATCGCGCTTTCCTATGCAAACCTGCTCGAAGGCTCGGTGCTGACCGAGACCGTCTTCTCCTGGCCGGGCATCGGCCTCTACATCACCAATTCGCTGCAGAATGCCGACATGAATGCCGTGCTCGGCGGCACCATCGCCATCGGCTCGGTGTTCATCGCCATCAACCTCCTGTCCGATCTGCTCTACCGGCTGCTCGATCCGAGGACGAAGATCGGATGAGCGCTGAAACCATCCAATCCAGGCGCGAATGGCTGCTCAGCGACCGGCCGGCATCGCGCCTGCAGGCAAGGCTCGGCCGCGCCTATGTGTCCTGGCGGCGTTTTTCCGCCAACCGGCTGGCGCTGGTCGGCATGCTCATCATCATCGCGCTGCTGGTGGTCGCGGCTTTTGCCGATGTGCTGGCGCCCTATTCGCCGACTGTCGGCGATCTGAAGAACGCCCGCCTGCTGGCGCCGAGCGCCGCGCATTGGTTCGGCACCGACGACCTTGGCCGCGACATCTATTCGCGCATCGTCTACGGCGCGCGCTGGACCCTTTATGTGGTCATCCTCGTCGCCATCATCGCCGCGCCCATCGGCCTTTTGGTCGGTACCGTCGCCGGTTACGCCGGCGGCTGGACCGACACGATCCTGATGCGCGTCACCGACATCTTCCTTGCCTTTCCGAAGCTGGTGCTGGCGCTCGCCTTCGTGGCCGCGCTCGGCCCAGGCATCGAGAATGCGGTGCTGGCGATCGCAATCACCTCCTGGCCGCCCTATGCGCGCATCGCCCGCGCCGAAACGCTGACGGTGCGCAACTCCGATTACATCAAGGCGGTGCAACTGATGGGCGCCTCGCCTGTCCGCATCGTGCTGCGCCACATCATGCCGCTCTGCATCTCCTCGCTGATCATCCGGGTGACGCTGGACATGGCGGGCATCATCCTGACCGCCGCCGGCCTCGGCTTCCTCGGCCTCGGCGCGCAGCCGCCGCTGCCCGAATGGGGCGCGATGATTGCGTCCGGCCGCCGCTTCATCCTCGACCAGTGGTGGGTGGCCGCGGCCCCCGGTGCCGCGATCCTTATCGTCAGCCTCGGCTTCAACCTGCTTGGCGACGGCCTGCGCGACGCGCTTGATCCCCGGAGTGGCGACCAATGAGCGGTGACCAATGAGCGACACGCTCCTCGAAGTCGACGATCTGCGCGTCACCTTCCCGACCCGCACCGGTCTCGTGCAAGCGGTGCGCGGCGTTTCCTTCTCGCTCGGCCGCGAGCGTCTCGGCATCGTCGGCGAA
>NZ_RZSA01000195.1:0-8225 GCF_003998075.1 Mesorhizobium sp. M2A.F.Ca.ET.037.01.1.1
ACGCTGCCCGACACGGTCGAGCTGCGCGAGATCCCCGATTACCGGTATCGCTACGTTTATGTGAACAACCAGCCGGCGCTGGTCGATCCGGGCACGAGGCGTATCGTCTATGTGATGCGCTGATCGCCGGACAGTGATGGGCAACAGCGGCCGCCAGCGATGGCGGCCGCTGTTTGTGCCGGCAGCGGTTGTCGCATCGCGACATAGGTTCGGTATTGGCCGAAGCGCCCAAACTTCGTCATCCACGGGCTGAGCGACGCGAAGCGGCGCGCAGACCCGAGGATCCATTCCGTGACCTCGCGCGAAGAATGAAGACGGTGCAGAAGAGAGGCTGTTCTGCACCGCAACATCGCTCAGATGTAACGGCATGGATCGCGACAGGCAGGCGTCCAGCTCGTCTTCGACCGTGACATCCCCGCCGTGGTGCTTGAAGCGACCCATTCAACCCGGAAAACTGATGGCGTAATCGCACGGTAACCACTGATCGCCATACATCATGCGACCGAAGCCTTCGGCAGGGGAGCCGCGTGACCATCGAGAATGCCGCCTTCGAGGGCTATCGCCGCTCGCCGAACGAAAAGACCACTTTGCTGCGCCTGTTCTTCGGGTCGCCGATCATCATCGCCTTCTGGATGGCGATGACGGCTCTGGTGCTCTTTGCCGGCACCTATATCTACATCGTCTGGCGCCTGCCCGGACCCTCGACCGGGCGGTACATGCAGGATTTCTTGGCCTCGCCCGTCGGCATCTTGAGCGCCCTGACCTCTTTTGCCGGCATCTGGATCGGCTTGTGGGTGGCGATGCGCTTCGTTCACGGCGAGCCGCTGTCCGCGCTGTTCGGCGCCAGCCGCCGCATCGCCGGCGGCGATTTCCTCAAGGGGCTGGTCGCAGTGCTGATCACCTCGCTCTTCTCCGAAGTGCTGCTCTATTGGCTGCAGCCGGAAATCACGCGCGGACCGATCGCCTTTTCGTCCTGGCTG
Source organism: Mesorhizobium sp. M2A.F.Ca.ET.037.01.1.1 (assembly GCF_003998075.1). Classification (NCBI taxonomy): domain Bacteria; kingdom Pseudomonadati; phylum Pseudomonadota; class Alphaproteobacteria; order Hyphomicrobiales; family Phyllobacteriaceae; genus Mesorhizobium; species Mesorhizobium sp. M2A.F.Ca.ET.037.01.1.1. The sequence continues at coordinate 981 of NZ_RZSA01000195.1, forward strand.
CTCTTCCTGATCCCGATCGTGCTGCTGGCCTTCCTGCAGACCTCGTCGGAGGAAATGCTGTTTCGCGGCTACCTGGTGCGCGGCCTCGCCTATCGCTTCCGGAGCCCGTGGATCTGGGCGCTGCTGCCGGGCCTGCTGTTCACCTCGCTGCACTGGAACTCGGCCTCGACTTTTGCCATCAATGCCTGCGTCCTGGTCTCGATCGGCGCCTTCGCCCTGCTGCTCACGCTGCTTGTCTATGTCACCGGCAATCTCGGCGCTGGTTTCGGTGCCCATCTCGGCAACAACCTCACCGGCTTCCTGCTGATCTCGCACCAGGAGGGCTATAATGGCTTCGCCCTGCTCAACGCCAAGCCGCTCGAAGGCCCCGGCTGGACGAACTGGGACGCCGTGCTGATCGCCGCGATCGGTATCGTCAGCACGCTTTTGACGATGCTTTTGCTTGTGCACCGGCGCTCGCCGCTGCGGGTCGGGGCGAACAGGGAAAGCCTCGGTTGAGCGATCCCAAATCGCGGCGTTTTGGCCTAGTGGCACTGCACAGGGATTTTGACCGATCGGCTCTGTTTCTGTCGGCAGGTGGCATGCTTGGACATTGGCCGAAACGCCCATCGCGATCGTCATTCCAGGGCGGAGCAGGAGCGAAGCTCCGTCGCGAAGACCCTGGAATCCATGCCGTTACCTTCGCCAAGGCGTGCAACGGAGCAGAATTCTGCACCGCGGCTGCGCTTCCAAGTCACGGAATGGATTCTATGGTCTGCGCCGCGTCGCTTCGCTCCTTGCTCCGCCATAGAATGACGAGGTTGGGGCGGCTTCAGCCAATCTCCGGCGTTTGCGCTGATTTCACTGAAATGAACGGAAGATCTTGCACCAAGACAAACGGCAACCTTTCAAAATCCCTGTGCAGTGCCACTAGGTTTAGGCCCAACACTTGACTCCGCGGCCGATTTCCTGTCTAGAGCCGCTGAATTTCCGCGACGAGTTTCTTTCGCGAAAGCCGACCAGGACGCCGAAGCCTCTTTGAGGCAAGAGCTGTAAAGAGATCCTGGAGGCCAACACCCGGCAGCGCGATGCGCCCCCGGGTGCTTTTTGGCTTTGCGCTTTTGCTTGGCGACCCGGCGCGAACGCACTACCTCTCGGGCATCCACAGTGCCAGGGAAAAGGGAAAAGAATGTTTGAATCACTCCAGGAACGCCTTGGTTCGATCCTGAACGGCCTGACCGGTCGCGGCGCGCTGTCCGAGGCGGATGTCTCGGCGGCGCTGCGCGAGGTGCGCCGTGCGCTGCTCGAGGCCGACGTCGCGCTGGAAGTGGTTCGCTCCTTCACCGACAAGGTGCGCGAGAAGGCGGTCGGCGCCGCGGTGCTGAAGTCGATCAAGCCCGGACAGATGGTCGTCAAGATCGTCCATGACGAGCTGGTCGAGATGCTGGGCGCCGAAGGCGTCGCCATCGACCTCAACGCGCCGGCGCCCGTCGTCGTCATGATGGTCGGCCTGCAGGGCTCCGGCAAGACGACGACCTCGGCCAAGATCGCCAAGCGGCTGACCGAGCGCCAGAACAAGAAAGTCCTGATGGCCTCGCTCGACACGCGGCGGCCCGCAGCGCAAGAGCAGCTGCGCCAGCTCGGCGAGCAGACCAAGGTCGCGACGCTGCCGATCATCGCCGGCCAGAGCCCGGTCGACATCGCCAAGCGCGCCGTGCAGGCGGCCAAGCTCGGCGGCCATGACGTGGTCATCCTCGACACCGCCGGCCGCACCCATATCGACGAGCCGCTGATGGTCGAGATGGCCGACATCAAGAAGGTGTCGAGCCCGCACGAGATCCTGCTGGTCGCCGATTCGCTGACCGGCCAGGACGCCGTCAACCTGGCGAAGAGCTTCGACGAGCGCGTCGGCATCACCGGCCTGGTGTTGACCCGCATGGACGGCGACGGCCGCGGCGGCGCCGCGCTCTCGATGCGCGCCGTCACCGGCAAGCCGATCAAGCTCATCGGCACCGGCGAAAAGATGGACGGGCTGGAGGAATTCCATCCCAAGCGCATCGCCGACCGCATCCTCGGCATGGGCGACATCGTCTCGCTCGTCGAGAAGGCTGCCGAGACCATCGACGCCGAGCAGGCGGCGGCGATGGCCAAGAAGATGCAGTCGGGCAAGTTCGACCTGAACGACCTCGCCCAGCAGCTTCAGCAGATGTCGAAGATGGGCGGGATGGGCGGCATCATGGGCATGATGCCAGGCATGGGCAAGATGAAGGACCAGCTCGCCGCCGCCGGCCTCGACGACAAGATGTTCGGCCGCCAGCTCGCCATCATCTCCTCGATGACCAAGGCCGAGCGCGCCAACCCCGATATCCTCAAGCACTCGCGCAAGAAGCGCATCGCCGCCGGCTCCGGCACCGACGCGGCCGAGATCAACAAGCTCTTGAAAATGCATCGCGGCATGGCCGACATGATGAAGGCGATGGGCGGCAAGGGCAAAGGCGGCGGCCTGATGCGCGGCATGATGGGTGGCCTTGCCTCGAAGATGGGGCTTGGCGGCATGATGCCTGGCGGCGGCATGCCCGACCTCTCCAAGATGGACCCGAAGCAGCTGGAGGCTTTGCAGAAGCAGGCGCAGGCCGCCGGCCTCGGCAAGGGCCTGCCGGGCGGCTTGCCCGGTGGACTTCCCGGTGGCGGACTGCCGGGCCTGCCAGGCGGCATGAAGCTTCCGGGTCTCCCCGGCCTGGGCGGTGGCGGGCTCCCTGGCCTCGGTAAGAAGAAGTGAGGAGGCGATGAACGAGGAGAAAGACATGGCCGACGCACGCGCCATCCTGGCCGGCTACCGAGCCTCGATCGACAACATCGACGCCGCCCTCATCCATATGCTGGCCGAACGCTTCCGCTGCACCAAGGCGGTCGGCGTTCTGAAGGCCGAGCATGGCCTGCCGCCGGCCGACCCGGCGCGCGAGCAGCAGCAGATCGCCCGCCTTCGTCAGCTGGCGAAGGATGCTAATCTCGACCCGGATTTCGCGGAGAAGTTCCTGAACTTCGTCGTCCGTGAAGTGATCCGCCACCACGAACAGATCGCCGCTTCCAACGGCGCTGCCAAAGCCGGCTAACCAGTGAATGCCGCCCAAAAGTGCTTAGCGGTTTTGGGATAACGGCATGCACAAACAAAAAGACACTGCCGCAAACCACATCAAACGAAATCAGAGCTTTTAGGAGATAAAGAATGGCACTGAAGATCAGACTGGCCCGTGCGGGCTCGAAGAAGCGTCCTTACTACCACGTCGTCGTTGCCGACGCCCGCTCGCCGCGCGACGGCCGTTTCATCGAGTCGCTGGGTTCCTGGAACCCGCTGCTGCCGAAGGACGGCGAGCGCGTCAAGGTCGACGCCGACCGCGTCAAGCACTGGCTGTCGCACGGCGCCCAGCCGACCGACCGCGTGCTGCGCTTCCTTGACGAAGCCGGCCTTGCCAAGCGCGAAGCCCGCTCGAACCCGAACAAGGCGCTGCCCGGCAAAAAGGCGCAGGAGCGTTCCGCCCTGCTGAAGAAGGCTCAGGAAGATGCGGCCGCTGCCGCCGCCGCGGCGACCGCCGCGCCCGCCGAGGCTGAAGCCGCCACCGCCGAGTAATCACGGCGCCGTTGAAAGGCAAACGCTCCAAGAAAACGGCGGACTCATGCCCGCCGTTTTCCTTTGGTCCGCCTGACGCCTCAATAGCCGGACGGGCAGCGCGCCACATAGACGCGCCCGTAGCGGTCGCGGTAGCGGCACTGGCCGGCCTCGCTGGCGTGGCCGATCAATGCGCCGGCGACGGCGCCGACGGCACCGCCCACAACCGCGCCTTCGACCGGATCGCCGGCCACCGCGGCACCGACCGCCGCGCCGCCCAGGCCGCCGATCGCCGCGCCCTTTTCCGTCTGCGAGCAGGCGCCCAAGGCCATCGTCAGAACCAGAATGGTAATTGCTTTCTTCATTGCTGTTCCTCTCTCAAGCGCCGTCCTCGCCGCCATGCCCTAAACTCACGAACAGCTAAATTGATCCCGGCGATGGTGAAGATTGGCCGGCTACGTGCCGGCCGCGTCAACAGGACCAAGTGCTAACCTGTTGAAATCTCGTGGCCTTAACCGCTCGGCAGGGCGTCTCGGATTGTCGAGCCCGGCCTCGAAATCCTTACCGATGAGGTTATGAGAATGAGCATCGCTTTTGCCCCGGTTATCGCCTGGACGGGATCAGCGCCCGCACTCTTGCGTCGCGCAGATAGAGCCCGCCCCACAGGATAACGCCGAGATAGACCCCGAACAGCGTGTGCGAGAAGAGCGGGTTGCCGATTCGCACATGCGTCGAAATCGCGCCGCCCATATAGGCGGTGAGCAGGATCGCACCGAGCACCGAGGTGCGCGGCAAGGCATAGAGCGCGGTCGAGATCAGCCCGATGACCCCGATCAGCCGTGCGATGTTCGGATCGGCCGGCCAGCCGAGCCCGTTCATCGTCTGCGTGACGATATCGAGCGGCGGCAGCTTGATGACGCCGTCGAAGATCATGAACAGGACGACCACGGCGCTGAGCGCGCGCCCGGCCCACACAGCGCCTTGCGAGGCAGGCGCGGCTTCGGAGATGCTCATGGATGTTCCCTCCTGGGTGCGAATACCGGCTGCTTGCCGGGTTCGATTCAAGGACGGACCATGATGTGGCGATCCTACAAGGGCCGGTTCTTTTGGACGTCGGAGCAACCACACCTTCGTCATCCTAGGGCGAAGCAGGAGCGTAGCTCCGTCGCGGAGCGCGCGGCAGAACAAAATTCTGGACCGCCGGCAACGCCTTGAAGCCACGGCATGGATTCTAGGGTCTGCGCCGCGTCGCTTCGCTCCTTGCTCCGCCCTAGAATGACGAAGAAAGCACAGCGCTTTCGACCATTTCCGAGGGCAGAGTCCTCGTGGGTCGACCTCCTACGAGAAATAGAACTTGTCGGCCGCGATCATCTTCGGCGGTGTCTCGTCCAGCGCCTCGAACACGGAAATCTCACAAACGCGGCAGAGGCCGTCCAGCGCCAAGTCGTTCGCCTCGATGCCGAACGGATCCTCGAGCTCTTCCGACAGCGCATCGAGGCCGAAGAAGGTGTAGGCGATCAGCGCCGTGAACAGCGGCGTCGCCCAGCCCGTGGCCGAGACCAGCCCGAACGGCAGAAGCAGGCAGACGACATAGGCCGTGCGATGCAGCAGAAGCGTGTATGCAAAGGGCAGGGGCGTGCCGGCGATGCGCTCGCAGCCGGCCTGGATGGCGGCGATCGCGGCCAGCCTTTCATCGAGGATGCGGAAGCCGATCGGGTCGAGCGCGCCGGCCTCGCGTCGCGCATTGGCGCGCCGGCCCATGCGGCGGACCATGTCTTCGGCAGGGTTGGCGCGGGCGGCGGCCTTGTCGACCTCGTCGCCGATGAAGGCGCGCGCGTCCTCTATGCTGTCGATCCGGCGCAATTGCCCGCGCAGCAGATGGCAGAAGGCAAGCGCCTCCATCAGCAGCGCGCGCTGCTCGGCGCGGTCGCCGATCAGGCTGGTGGTGGCGCGCGCCAAGTTGCGGATCTCGAAGACCAGCCCGCCCCAGAGCTTACGCGCCTCCCACCAGCGGTCATAGGCGGCGTTGTTGCGGAACGACAGATAGATCGACAGCGTCACTCCGACGAGCCCGAAAGGCGCGATGCTGAAGGCGCTGAGATCGAGCTGGAAGTGCCGTGCCACGAGCAGGATGACCGCCGAGTAGATGGCGAAGCCGAAAATCTGCGGCAGGATGCGCGGCACCACCGAGCCGCGCATGATGAAGAACAATTGCAGGAATGTCGGGCGCGGGCGGACGATCATCGGATGAACCTTTGCAAGCCGTTATGTCTCTACGGCGATAACGAACCCGCGGCTCAGCCGCCAGCGACATCGCCATGTCGTCCAGGCTCAGGACCGTTGACGTTTCGAGCGGGACTGTCGAGAACGTCGCAGAGCGCCAGACGAAGGAATGGAAAGATGAACGGCGAGACGGACCTGCAGAAGCTGCTGGCATCGATGACGCCGCGGCTTTACTCGGATATCTATGTATTCGCCACGTTGGCACCTGGCATGCCGGTTGCGGCGGGGCTCGAGCCCGTCATGCAATTTCGCGAGCGCGAGGGCACGACGATGATCCTGGCCGAAAGCCAGGCAAAGGCGGCCGGCCTTGCCGGAACGTTCCGTTGCCGGATGATCACGCTCGACATCCACTCCTCGCTCCAAGCCGTCGGCTTCCTCGCCGCGATCACCGCGAAGCTGGCGGCCGCCGACATGGGCGTCAATCCGGTCTCGGCCTTCTATCACGATCATCTGTTCGTGCCGGCGGATCGGGCGGAGGAAGCGCTGGCGATATTGGGGCAGCTTGCGGCGGAGAGCGGTGCCTGAGCCACGAGAAGATCGAAGAGCCGGCGCTATCTCATCCACCCTCCCACTCCCCAGGGAAAGGAGCCTAGGTGCGGAAAGCTCACCCCGGCGACTGGCTTGCTCTATCTGGACGTCGATCCTGAAGCCGGCGATGGGGCATTTTTCATCGCTTTGCACAAATGCTGCCAATGCTGTATATGGCGACAATCAGCAATGATAGGAGGTCGCTATGCCCCGTTCAGGTGGTTCCTATTCCACGAGCGAGCTTTCCCGGAAGTCCGGCGACATTATCGCCGAGGCCCTGCGCCGTCCGGTGACGATTACCCAGCGCAACAAACCCCGTCTCGTGCTTCTCAACATCGAGGATTACGCGCGGCTGGTGCGCCAGTCAGATAGCCGCTCTGCCGGTACAATCGAGACCATGTCTGACAGCCTCTTCGCCGATTTCGAGAGCGCGGTCGAAGCCTATGCGCAGGAGGATGAAACGGGGCGGACATGAGCTACGACGACATCCGCACGGCAACGGTCATCCGTTACCCTTACCTCTGGGCGCGCGAAGCCCGCGCCGGCGAGACGGAGGGCCGCAAGGAACGGCCCGTCGCCGTCGGCGTGCGGGTTGTACGAGCGGATGGCGATCTTGTCCTGTTCTTCCCGATCACCACCAAGGAGCCGGAGAAAGCTCGGTTCGCGGTTGAGATCCCCGCCATCGAGAGGCGCCGCGCGGGACTCGACGCCGATCGGCGGCTCGGGTTCGAGATAGAAGGACTTGCCGACGAGATCGGAGTTGAACTCGTCGAGGATGATCCACAACCGCCGATCGGCGTCGAGTCCCGCGCGGCGCCTCTCGATGGCGGGGATCTCAACCGCGAACC
>NZ_RZSA01000196.1:0-8220 GCF_003998075.1 Mesorhizobium sp. M2A.F.Ca.ET.037.01.1.1
TTCACATAGGGCGCGAGATCGCTCTTGTTGATGATGAGGAAATCCGAGCGGGTAATGGCCGGGCCGCCCTTCCTCGGAATTTCCTCGCCCTGGCAGACCGAGATGACATAGAGCGTCAGGTCGGCGAGGTCGGGCGAGAAGGTGGCGGCGAGATTGTCGCCGCCGGATTCGATGAAGATGATGTCGAGGTCGGGGAATTTCTTGTTCAGCTCGGCGATCGCCCGCAGATTGATCGAGGCATCCTCGCGGATGGCGGTGTGCGGACAGCCGCCGGTCTCGACGCCGACGATGCGCTCCTCCGGCAATGCCTGCAGCCGCGCGAGCATCATCGCGTCCTCCTTGGTGTAGATGTCATTGGTGACGACGGCGATGGAGAAGTCGTCGCGCAACGCCTTGCAGAGCTTTTCGGTGAGCGTCGTCTTGCCGGAGCCGACGGGGCCGCCAATGCCGATGCGAAGAGGACCGTTTTTCGACGTCATGCCGGGAACTCCGAGATAGAGAGAATGACAAAGCCCAGCCCGATCAACAGGCAGAGCGGCGAATAGAGACTTTGGTCGAGCCGCGCGAAAGGTTGCTCCGGCGTAAGCCTGCGCCACCAAGGCGTGAAGCCGGCTATGCCGCGGCCGAGGAAGACGAGGCCGATCATCAACGCGGTGGCCGCAAGGCCTTCCCGTGGAAACGGCGTCGCAAAGACGCCGGCCAGCGCCAGCGGCCAGAGCGTCGCGAGCGCGAGGCACGCGGCGACGGCGAAACTCGCGAAGGACGACGGCATCTCATCGATGCCGCGGAAGCCGACGACGGCGCGGGCGCAGGAGGCCTGGTCCGTACCCGGCCAGATGCCGCCTATGCCCCAATAGACATGTAGCGTGGTAATCAAAAGCAGCACGAAGGAGAGGATGACGGCAAGCACGGTCATGAGCGAAACAGCCTGGAATATTGCGTTTCGTGCTGCATCGCCGCTATGTCGGACATGAAGGCCGAGCCGCCCAGATCGTCCAGGCTGGAAGCGGCGGCGCGCGACGCAACCGACAGCGCCAGAGGTTCGAAGCCGGCTAACAATGCGATGGCATCGACCTGGCCGACGACACCGAGCCTTATCGCCGCTTGCACAAGATTGGAGAAGAAAGCCTGCTGGAAGGCGGAAAGCGCATCCGAAAGGCCGATACCGCTGCTGCCGGCAACGGCGCCGACCGCAACGCAATAGGGGCAGTCGGCCGGCAACCGTTCAAGCACCGGAGACGGCCAGGCAGATGCCGCTTTGAGGAAGGCCGCGCCTTGGAGCATTGTCTCCATATGACGCTCCCGCGAGCCGGCAAGCGCCTCGGCCAGCGCGGCGACTTTGTTGAGGTCGCCGTCATCGCGCGCACGACGCCAGCTTTCGGCGAACAGCACGGCGTCGTTCCAGCCCGAGCCGATCTCGACCAGCGTCTCCAGCCAGCCGGCGAGATCGTCACGATTTGCGATCAATCCATCGTGCACGGCGCGCTCGAGCCCGTGGCTGTAGGAGAAGCCGCCGACCGGAAAGGCCGGCGACAACCAGGCCATCAGCCGTAGCAGCGCGACAGTGGAAAGCTGCTCAGTCATGGTGATGGTGGTGGCTGTGATGATGATGGTCGTGATCGTGATGATCGTGCCCATGGTCATGATCATGATGGTCATGCGCGTGGCCGTGATCGTGGCCATGGTGGTCATGATCGTGATCATGCGAATGGCCGTGATCGTGGCCATGCCCTGAATAGGCGCCGCGCACGGGGCTGAACGGCTGCGAAACCTCATGCACCTTGGCGCCGAGGCCTTCGAGCATCGCCTTGATGACATGGTCGCGCAGGATGACGAGGCGGTCCGGCTCGATCGCCGCCGCGAGGTGGCGGTTGCCGATGTGCCAGGCGAGCTCGGTGAGATGAACGGCGTCGCGGGCGCGGATGTCGTAGACCTCTTCGGGTGCTGCGACGATTTCGAGCTGGCGGCCGTCTTCCAGCACCAGCCGGTCGCCATCGTTCAACGCCACCGGTTCAGGCAGGTCGACCAGCACCTTGTCGCCGGCCGCCGTCTCGATGGCGCGGCGGCGCAGATGGCGCTCGTCATGCGGCAGCACGGCCTTGTCATAGGGCGTCGTCAATCCGGGATCACCGGCGACAAGCACCGAGACAGCGCGTGGAAACTTGGTGAAATCGGTGGTGATGTTGAGCTTCATTTCATGGCTCCGCCATTGGCTTGGGCGCGGGCGCGTGCAGGGCGCCTGAGGACACGGTCGAAATAGGCATTCACCCGGTCGGATTCGATCGGAAAGCGGCCGGCACGCGCCCAGCCGCCCATATCGCCAAGCAAGACGTCAACGGCCGAGAAGCGGTCGCCCAAGGCATAGGGCTTGTCGCCAAGTCGGCGGTCCAGCGCCTTTATTTCGGATGCGAAATCATACGCCGCAGCCGGGCCGACATCGACCCGAACATCCTTCGGCAGCAGGAAGCGGTGGCGCAGCTTGTTCCATAGCGGGGCTTCCAACTCACTCTGGGCGAAATGCATCCATGAATCCATCTCGGCGCGCCCGGCAACGCCCGGATTGGCGCCCATGCCTTTGTCGGCATGCTTGTCGGCCAGATAGACGCAGATCGCCGCCGAATCCGTGATTTTCAGGTCGTCGTCGATCAGGATCGGCACCTTGCCTGAAGGGTTGAGCGCGTAGGCTTCCGGCGAGCGCAGCTTGACCTCGACGAACGCGTAGGGCTGCCCGAGCTCCTCGAGCATCCAGAGCACCCGGCTGACGCGGGAGCCGCGCGATCCGACAGCCTTGTACATGGTTGAACCCTTGCCTTTCCGAGAACCCTACCGCATCGCGAACGCTCAGACGATGGTGTCGAACAGCCGCAGGATGAACGATATCTGATAGATCAGCGCGGCCGCGACGAAAGCGATGTGGAAGCGGCGATCGCGCACCAGGATCGCGACGATGCACAGCGCCACGAAGACCGGCGTGCGGAACAGATATTCGTTGCCGAAGCGGGCGAAATGCTCCGGACCCTTGAGCAGCGTGTCGATCACATCAAGCAGATAGGTGAAGCCGAGCAGGCCGAAGAACCAGGCGCGGCGCGAATAGAAATAGTCCTCGTAGCTGGTGTAATCGAGCATCGAATCCGGAAACAGCAGCGCGCAGAGCAGGAACAGCGTGATGGCGTAGAAGATGATGAAAAGATATTTGCCGAAGGTCCAGTTCTCGATGGCGTAGAGGCCGAACTCCCACCACCAGAAATGCACCAGCATCAACAGCACCGAGGCGACCCAGGCGAGATGCACCGCATAGAGCCGGTATTGGCCGGGATGCTGGACGATGCGGGCAGTTCCCGAAAGCAGGCGGGTGACTCCGAGGCCGATCACCATGCCCATGACGATGCGGATATGCGGGAAGATGTCGTGCTGCGAGGCGATTTCGGTGGCCATGCCCGATCACAATGCTGCTGCTCTGCAGCATATTGCGATCTGCGCGCGCGAGCCGCAACGCCATTTGCCCGTCAATCGGACCAGCCGCCCGTCAAAACAGAAAATACCGCTGCGCCATCGGCAGCACGGTGGCCGGCTCACAGGTCAAGAGCTCGCCGTCGGCCCGCACTTCGTATGTTTCGGGATCGACCTCGACATGCGGCGTGGCGTCGTTGAGCACCATGGAATGCTTGCCGATGCCGCCGCGTGTGTTCTCGACCGCGACCATTGCCTTGTCGACGCCAAGCCTGCCCTGCAGGCCGGCGTCAAGCGCCGCCTTCGAGACGAAGGTGACCGAGGAGTTGGTCAGCGCCTTGCCATAGGCGCCGAACATCGGCCGATAGTGCATCGGCTGCGGCGTCGGGATCGAGGCGTTCGGATCACCCATGGGGGCAGCGGCTATCGAGCCGCCGACCAGCACCATCTCCGGCTTGACGCCGAAAAAGGCCGGATTCCACAGCACGAGATCGGCGCGCTTGCCGACGGTGATCGAGCCGATCTCCTTCGACAGGCCGTGCGCGATGGCCGGATTGATCGTGTATTTGGCGATGTAGCGGCGGACGCGGAAATTGTCGTTGTCGCCGGTTTCGTCGGGCAGCGCGCCGCGCTGGCGCTTCATCTTGTCGGCGGTCTGCCAGCAGCGGATCGCCACCTCGCCGACCCGGCCCATGGCCTGGCTGTCCGAGGAGATGATCGAGAAGGCGCCGATGTCGTGCAGGATGTCCTCCGCCGCGATCGTCTCCTTGCGGATGCGGCTTTCGGCGAAGGCGATGTCCTCGGGGATCGACGGGGACAGATGATGGCAGACCATCAGCATGTCGAGATGCTCGGCCAGCGTGTTGACCGTGTAGGGCCTGGTCGGGTTGGTGGAGGACGGGATGACGTTGGGCAGGCCGCAGACCTTGATGATGTCGGGCGCGTGGCCACCGCCCGCCCCTTCGGTGTGGAAGGCATGGATGGTGCGGCCCTTGATGGCCGCCACCGTGTTCTCGACGAAGCCCGATTCATTTAACGTGTCGGTGTGGATCATCACCTGCACGTCGTAGGCTTCGGCGACCGACAGGCAGCAATCGATGGCGGCCGGCGTCGTGCCCCAATCCTCATGCAGCTTCAGCGAGCAGGCGCCGGCCAGCACCATCTCTTCCAGCGCCGCCGGCTTTGACGCGTTGCCCTTGCCCGACAGACCGATATTCATCGGGAAGGCGTCGAAGGACTGAATCATGCGCGCCATGTGCCAGGGGCCGGGCGTGCAGGTGGTGGCCAAGGTGCCATGCGCCGGGCCGGTGCCGCCGCCCAGCATGGTGGTGATGCCGCTCATCAGCGCTTCCTCGATCTGCTGCGGGCAGATGAAATGGATATGCGCGTCGAAGCCGCCGGCCGTCAGTATCTTGCCTTCGCCGGCGATGATCTCGGTCCCAGGGCCGATGATGATGGTGACGCCATCCTGCGTGTCCGGATTACCGGCCTTGCCGATCGCGGCGATGCGGCCATCCTTCAGGCCGATATCGGCCTTGACGATGCCGGCAAGCGCGTCGACCACCAGCGCATTGGTGATGACGGTGTCGACGGCGCCCCCTGCCCGCGTCACCTGGCTCTGGCCCATGCCATCGCGGATGACCTTGCCGCCGCCGAATTTCACTTCCTCGCCGTAGACGGTGAGGTCCTTCTCGACCTCGACGAACAGCTCGGTGTCGGCAAGCCGCACCTTGTCGCCGACCGTCGGTCCATACATCTGCGCATAGGCGGCGCGGCTTATCCTGGCCATCAGCAATCGCTCCCGAAATTCCAATTGTTTGTGCGTGGGGCACACATTGTCGCCACCCAATGGTCACGCAATGACCCGCTCGCCGACACTTTGAGCGCCCATTTCAGCGTTCCCATCGGGCCGTTAAGGCGGGCGGAATCACTCCCAATCCGATGGAAGGAATATCCATGCGCAACGCGATACTTGTCGCCGCAGCCGCCAGCTTGTTGATGGCGGGCGCTGCCGGCGCCCAGCAGCAGCCGCCGCCCAGCCCGGCACCGACCGCCCCCGCCGCGCCGAAAGCCCAGTCCGCGGCGCCGGCGATCCAGAGCGTCAACGTCGTCGACATCACCGAACTGCCCAAGGATGCGCAGACGCAGGTCAACCAGATCGTGGCGCAGCGCGGCGACGCCGGCCTGCAGACCTTGCGCAAGTCGATCGACGCGACGCCCAAGGTGAAATCCGCGCTCGAAGCCAAGGGCATGAGCTCGGCGCAGGTGATTGCCGCCAGCATGCAGCCCAATGGCGCACTGACGCTGATCACCAAGAAGGCGAGCTGATCGCGCGCCCAGGCGGGCCGCCATGTGGTCCGCCAACCATATTTTGAAGGGAATGCGGGCCGCCTCTCGGTCCGCCGCCAGGCTTTCGAAGGGAACCTGCGGCCAGGCCGGACCGTTTCGCTGTTTTCGCCCCGCCACGAGGTCAGTCAGGAGCGAGCGATGGCGAATGGCCGGCGTTTTGCAAGATGGAGTTCCGTGGTTGTTGCCGCGCTTTTCGCGGTCGCCGCGCCCCATGCCGCGTCCGCTGCGCAGCCGCTGGGCAGCGACAAGCCTGCCGCCGCGATCGTCGATTCCGATGTCCGCCAGGAAGAGGCGCTCTCCAGGACGGAGGCCGGAAAAGTCATCACCGCCATCGACCGGACCCGCGACAATATCGGCACGGTGCGCAAGACCACCAAGCTCGACAGGGTCGACATCGTGTTCCTGACCGATGCGGCGCGCAGCGAAGGCGGGCCGCCGCCGGCCATCGAGAACAAAATGAAGCAGCATCAGGACGATGTCGCCGAGCTGCGCCAGGAGATCGAGGCGAACGCCCTGCTCTTCAACGCGATCGATTCCCGGCGCGTGCAGGCCGAGGACGTGCTCGCCGTGGAGTTCGACAATCCGGGGAAGGTCGTCATCTACGCGGCCGCCAAGCCCCCGAAGTGATGGCCTCCGAAGTGATTTGAGCGCGGCGGCGGACCTCACAGCTTGCCCATCACCTTCTGCTGGAAGCCATAGACCTCGCGTTTTCCCCCCAGCGGCACCAGCGTGACGTCGCGTTCCTGGCCCGGCTCGAAGCGCATGGCCGTGCCGGCGGCGATATCCAGCCGCATGCCGCGCGCGCGCTCGCGGTCGAATTTCAGGCCCTCATTGGTCTCGAAGAAATGATAATGGCTGCCGACCTGGATCGGACGGTCGCCGCTGTTGGCGACCTTGAGGGTGACGGTCGGCCGGCCCTTGTTGAGGTCGATCTCGCCTTTGGCCGCAATAACTTCACCAGGGATCATCGCGCCCTCACACCATGCCGACGGAAAGGCCGACGCCGATCGTCGCGCAAGCGGCGCCGGCGGCGCGCGCCAGGCCGCGGAAACGCCACCCAAGCCGAAGGCCGGCTGCCATGCCGACACCGTGGAGCAGCGCGGTGGCGGCGGCAAAGCCAGCCATATATTCGAGGCCGGCAGCGTTTTCAGGCACCTCGGCGCCATGGGCGTGACCGTGGAACAGAGCGAACAGGCCGATGATGGCGACCCCGGCCGAGACCGGCAGGTCGATCGCCAGCGCCACCAGCAGGCCGAACGCCACGACGGAAGCGAGGATGCCCGGCTCGACGAAAGGCACCGGCACATGCAGCATGCCGAGCGCGCCGCCGGCCAGCATCACGCCGAGGAAGGCCAGCGGCCAGGCCCAGAGCGCCTTGCCGCCCTTCATCGCCGCCCACAGGCCGACGGCGACCATGGCCGTCATGTGGTCGAGGCCGGACAGCGGATGCACGAAACCGGCGGCAAAAGAAGAGGTGGAGCCTGCGCCGACATGGGCGTAAGCGGGCATCGCCGCCGCCAGCAACAGGATGACGGCGAGCGTGTTGCGTTTCGTGGAGGCGGGGATCATCTTTCTGCCCTTTCCAATTGACCTAGTTAAGCGGCCTTGCGCGGGCCGCAGCCTTCGGCCTTGGGCACGCGCCTGGTCGATGGCGGATATTTCGTCAGCTTGCCTGCCGGCCGGATCGGCCGCGGCGCGAAATTGCCGCCGCAATTCGGGCAGACACCGCCCAGCACATTGTCCACGCAGTCGGCGCAGAAGGTGCATTCGAAGGTGCAGATCAGCGCATCCGTCGCCTCCGGCGGCAGATCCTTGTCGCAGCATTCGCAATTTGGCCTAAGCTCCAGCATCGGTCTTCCTCCTCACCGGATCGGCGCTTTACCTGATCGGCTCGTGCACGGTCACCAGCTTGGTGCCGTCGGGAAACGTCGCCTCGACCTGGACGTCGTGGATCATCTCGGCGATGCCGTCCATGACCTGGGCGCGGGTGACGACGTGAGCGCCGGCCTCCATCAGTTCCGCGACGGGACGGCCGTCGCGGGCGCCTTCGACGACGAAGTCGGTGATCAGGGCGATGGCTTCGGGATGGTTGAGCTTGACGCCACGCTCCAGGCGCTTGCGCGCCACCATCGCCGCCATGGCGATGAGCAGCTTGTCTTTTTCACGCGGCGTAAGATTCATGCAATGTCCCGGTATTTCAGATCAAAGTGACCACAATTTAGGCAGACCCGCCCGTCCATTGAGCAGTTCGACGAGCGGAACCAACCGCTTGCGGAGCTGGTAGCCGTCGCCGGCGGTGAGCCTCGCAAGAAGCTTGCCAGATCGGCCGACGCTCCAGAAACTGGCGCCGCCGCAGTCACTGATAACGGGGCCGCCGATGCCGCGATCGCCGATGATGGCGCGGGCCGCCTCGAGCAGGCT
>NZ_RZSA01000197.1:0-8169 GCF_003998075.1 Mesorhizobium sp. M2A.F.Ca.ET.037.01.1.1
GGAAGCCCCGTCGAAGATCAGCTCATCCTGGCCGCCAAGCTGGTTGGCGTAGACGATCGGCAAGCCGGTTTCGATGACCTGGCGGATGACGACCTGGTGGCGCACGTCGATCTTGGCGCGGTAATAGGGCGAGCCGTTCGGCACCAGCAGGATCTCGGCGCCGCTTTCGGCCAGCGTCTCACAGACCGCGATGTCGCCCCAGATATCCTCGCAGATCGGGACGCCGATGCGCACGCCGCGGAAGTTGACCGGCCCCTGCAGTTCAGGTCCGGCCTGGAAGACGCGCTTCTCATCGAACTCGCCGTAGTTGGGCAGATCGAGCTTGTAGCGCTCGGCGATGATCTTGCCACCGTCGGCGACGACGATGGAATTATGCGTGCCGGTCTTGCGCTTCAGCGGCGTGCCGATGATGACGCCGGGTCCGCCATCGGCGGTGTCCTTGGCGAAATCTTCGGCCGCCTTCTCGCAGGCCTTGAGGAAGGAAGGCTTCAGCACCAGATCTTCCGGCGGATAACCGGCGAGGAAGAGCTCGGTGTAGAGCACCAGGTCGGCGCCCTGTCGCGCCGCGTCCGCCCTCGCCTCGCGCGCTTTTGCCAGATTGCCGGCGACGTCGCCGACAGTCGGGTTGAGCTGGGCGACGGCGATGCGCAGGATATCAGGAGCGGTCTTGGTCATGGAATGGATGTAGCGTGGCAGAAATCGTCGGGCAATGGCGATCGCTTGTGCCAATTAGGATCGATCGGCAGAGCCGATCATGTTCATGATCGATCGACGGATGTCGATCGTATCCCTAATCGCCCATATATTCGCGCAGCGCCTCCGCCGAGCGGTTCTCGCCGATCGACATCGCCAGGATGCGCGAGATGTGGCGGCGCGGCAGGCCGGTCTCGGCCGACCATTGGTTGATCTGCGCCTGGATTTTTTCGAGGTCCCGCTTCGAGGTTGGGTTCTCGGCTATGTCGAGGCCGGCATCGCGCAAGGCCGCCGCCATGTCGGCGGAAACGACGAACGTGTCCCATTCCAGCCAGCGCAGGAAATACTGGCCCGTGTTGCCGCCGAGCCGGCTGCCATGCTTGGCCAGATAGGCGGTCAGGCCGATCTGATCGTCCGCCGGCCAGGCGGCAATGAATTTGCCGAAGCTGCCATGCTCCTTCGAGACGCGGTCGACGAAGGCGGCGTTGTCGCGCACCGACCTGATCTTCTGCGGGTTGCGCACGATGCGGCTGTCGGATGCCAACTCGTGCCAGAAGTCGTCCGGCTGGAACAGAAGCCGCTTCGGCTCGAAGCCGAGGAACGCCTCCTCGAAACCCGGCCATTTCTGCTCGATGACACGCCACACGAAGCCGGCGGCGAAAATGCGCTCGGCAATGGTGGAGAGAATGCGGTCGTCGGGGACTTTCGCCACCGCCTTGTTGTCGGGCGCAGGGCCAAGCAGCGGAGCGAGCACCGCCTCCCCGCCCTTGCGCTTTGCCGCCCGCGCGTGGATTTTCTGGAAATCGAGCATCGTTGTCCTTGCCTGTTCGCCGCAATCTAGCACTTCACGTCCGCCCCGGCAGCCTCTACGTCTATCGATGCCGGGCGAAGGAGAAGACAGATGAACAAGATCGTCGAGGACATGGCGAACCGCTTGCTCAAGCGAAAGCCGGACGGCTTTGGTCCGCTCGAGAGCCGCGTGCTTCAATCGACGCTCGAGCGCACCACCATCACACGCGACACCAACAAGGCCGTCGCCTTCCACGAGACCTATGGCGACCGCGTCGCCGACGCGATCGCCAGGATCGGCGGCTCCTGGTCCTTCATCCTCGGCTTCCTGGCGTTTCTCGCCCTCTGGACTGCCGGCAATGCCTGGCTGCTGACGCGCGACGCCTTCGACCCCTACCCCTTCATTTTCCTCAACCTTGTGCTGTCGATGCTGGCGGCGATCCAGGCGCCGGTGATCATGATGTCGCAGAACCGCCAGACCGAGCGCGACCGCATCGACGCGGCGCACGACTACGAGGTCAATCTGAAGGCCGAGATCGAGATCATGGCCCTGCATGAAAAGCTCGACGAGCTGCGCCACAGCGAGATCATCGGCATGCGAGACGAGATCCTGCGCATGGCCGAACAGATCAGGCGCATCGACGAGAAACTGTCCGCGCGGTCGGCAACCGAATGAACGAAACCATCCACCGCCTCATCGAGCAATATGGGCTGATCGCGGTCTTCCTGGGCTGCGTCGCCGAAGGCGAAAGTGCCGCGATCCTTGGCGGTTTCTTCGCTCATCAGCACGTCTTCGTGCTGTGGCAGACTTTTGTGGCCGCCTTCCTCGGCGCCTTCGCCGGCGACACGTTCTTCTTCACCCTCGGCCGCAGCTTCGCCGAGCATCGCTATGTGAGGAGGTTGCGCAGGCGGCCGGGCTTCAGCCGCGCCTACCGCCTGCTCAACACCCATCCCAACATCTTCGTGCTGACCAACCGCTACATCTACGGCATGCGGCTGGTCGGCGGTATCGCTGCAGGCCTGTCGACCGTGCCGATGCCGCGCTTCGTCATCCTGAATGCCATCTCTTCCGCCGTCTGGGCGGCCCTGTTCAGCGCCATCGGCTATGTCTTCGGCCTGGGCGCGGAGCGCATGGTGGACCAGGCGTTCGAGCGGCATGAGCGCCTGCTCATTGCCCTTGGCGTCGGCGTCGGCGTCGCAATCATTGCCTGGCTGGTCGGCCATCATTTTGCCGGACGCGAACGCGCCAAGGAAGATCGGGCAGGATCCTGATCCGCCAGGAGTCAGATCGGCGCGCCGGTGAGGCGCTCGATCAAGGCGATTCCCCAGACCCCGCCGGCGATCACGATCGAAATCAACACCGCCAGTGACCCGCAATCCTTGGCGAGCTGGATTTCGATGTGGAATTCGCGCGAGATCGCGTCGCAGGCCGCCTCGATGCCGGTGTTGAGCACTTCGACCATGATCAACAGCAGAACCGCGCCGATCAAAAGGGCATAACCGCGCCAGGAGACCGAGATGAACCAGCCGGCTGGCAGCGCCAGCGCAAGCAAAAGCAACTCCTGCTGGAATGCCTTTTCGTGAGCGGCCAACTTGCGGAAGGCCCGAACCGAATTGATGAAAGCGTCAACCAGCCGCTGCATGCCCAGCCTCGTTTCGAGTCACGGTGAGGGGATATCGCAACGGCGGGATCAAGGGAATAAGGCAGCCGCCGCAAAATTCATCCGTCGGCGACCTTTATCGACGGCGTCGATTTCTCGAACTGCGGCAGCCCGTCCTCGATCGAATAGTAATCGCCTTTGTCGCCCACGAAGATGTGGCTTTCCGCCGTGAGGCCGCTCGGCCTCTCGAAGGATCCGGCCATGATGGAAATCGTGTCCAGTTCATTGTGCTTCCAGAAGAGCAGCGAGCCGCAGGTCCGACAGAAGCCGCGTTTCGCCACATCGGAAGCACCGTACCAGCTGAGCGCGTCGGACCCTTCTATGACGATATCGGCATCCCTGGAGGCGGTAGCCGCGACGAAATGGCCGGTCTGCCGGCGACATTGCGAGCAATGGCAATAGACGACGCCGCGCAGCGGGCCACTCGTCCTGAAACGCACCGCCCCGCACAGGCACGATCCCCTGTGGTTGTCGTCCATTTCCGGCCTCCTTCGACCATCCTCCGATCCATTGCCGCCAGAATTTCAGGTTTGAAGTGGCTGGGCGCAGGCAAATGCGACACCGAAGCGACGCGTTTAAAAAGCTGCGCCTCACACGACTCTACATCCTGAGGTAGCAGAGACATCGAGGAAATGCAGGCCATTAAGGAAACTTTAGCGCAACTGCATCTATGTTTCCTGCAAGCGAAGGTCGTGTTGGGGACGCGCCGTCGCACCGCAATTCCGATTCAAATCCCCGAGTTAGCGACTCCCGGCGGTGGCAGGTCTCCGGTCGCACTGAAGGGGCAGTGAAACTGAACATGCAGCCGGCAGCCGTTCCCACCGACAGGAATACCGACATCGCCAGCACCGTCGTGGCGACGATGCGGCAGCTCGGCGTGCTTGGCATGCCCCGCAACTATGAAATCTTCTACGAGGCGCTCAGCGGCAGCAATCACGAACTCAGCCTTGCCGTCGTCTCGTTGAGCAACCGACCGACCCAGGAGGACCTCGACGGCATCGGGCGCATCTTCTTCCCCCAGCATCACGGACCGGCCATCGTCGAACATGCCCGCGAGATGGTCGCCAAGGAGCTCGAGGACATCGCCGCGCTGTTGCGCAGCGAGCGCTCGCATATCGAGAAATACGGCCGTCTGCTCGACGAGACCTCGAGCGGACTGAGCAACCGCAGTCTGCTTTCGCAGGAACTCCTGCAGAAGATCGCTGGCGCAATGTCGGCCGCCACCAGCTCGACGATCGACCATGGCCGCCAGATCGCCAGCACGCTCAGCGAAAAGACGGCCGAGCTTGAAAGCGTCAAGTCGAAACTCGAGGAATACAAACGGCTTGCCGACACCGATCCGCTCACGCAACTGTGGAACCGACGCGCCTTCGACAAGGAGATCACCCGGATCTACAACAGCAATCGCGGCATCCTGTTCAACGCCTTGATCCTTGCCGATATCGATCATTTCAAGGACATAAACGATCGCTACGGCCACCCGGTCGGCGACAGGATCCTGCAGATCATCGCCGAGATCTTCCAGTCCAGCGTGCGTGCCGACATGTTCGTCGCGCGCACCGGCGGCGAGGAGTTTGCGCTCATCGTCGAAGGCGCCAGCGAGGACGCCACATACGAGATCGCCGAGCGCATCCGGGCGCTGATCGAGCAGACCCCGTTCACCAGCAGCCAGACCGGCATGAACTACGGCACCGTCACCGTATCGCTGGGCATCTGTATGGCCTCGGAGGCGGAAAACCCCGAGGATCTCTACACCAAGGCGGACCGCGCGCTTTACCGCTCCAAGGTCGGCGGCCGCAACCGCGTGACAAGGCACTCGGCCACCGGCGGACGAGCTGGCAAAGGCTGGCTGCTTTACAAGAAAGACTGACATCACCCTTTCCAGAAGAATTTTTGTGGACTATATTTTCCACAGAAATGAAAGGGTGCGCTTATGCAACGTCCAGTCGCGGCCGCGACGGCGGCCGAAAACGCCGTCATCACCAAGGCCACGCTGCGCGCGGCCGACCTGCTCGATATCACCGCCAGGACGCTCGCTTTGGTCATCGGTGTGTCGGAGGCAACGATCTCGCGCATGCGCAAACAGGAGTTCCTGCTCGAACGCGGCACCAAGCCCTTCGAGCTGGCGGTGCTGTTCGTCCGCCTGTTCCGCTCGCTCGACGCCATCGTCGGCGGCGACGAGACTGTGGCGCGGGCATGGCTGAGGAATCCCAACATCACGCTCGACGGCACGCCGCTCGAGAAAATCCTGACCATTGCCGGACTTGTCGATGTCATTGCCTACCTGGACTCCCGGCGCGCTCTCGTCTGAGGCCGTCAGGCTCGAAGGCAAATACTGGCGCATGGTGGAGGCGCAGCACCGCGTGTCGACCCTCAAGCTGGTCGACACGCTCGACGAGCAGTCGCTGCTCGAGGACCTCGTCGAGGACACCAAGCCCCATATCCCGCTGGAATGCCGCCACCTCCATTATCTGCTGGCGACGCCTTTCCGCTACGGCTCCGTCTATCCTTACGGCTCGCGCTTCCGTCGCGCGGGCAAGACGAAAGGCGTCTACTACGCGGCCGAGACAGTGCTGACGGCGGTGGCGGAGATGGCCTTCTACCGCTTGCTGTTCTTTGCGGAGTCGCCGGCGACGCCATGGCCGAACGATGCGGCGGAATACACTGCCTTCGCCGCCGCGATCAAATGCGAGAGCGCGATCGACCTGACGCGGCCGCCGCTCGATCGGAACGAGAAGGCCTGGGCGCTGCCCACCGATTACACCGCCTGTCAGGCGATCGCCGATGTCGCGCGCGAAGCCGAGATACAGGCGATCCGCTATCGCTCGGTACGCGATCCCAAGGGCGCCAACATCGCTTTGTTGACGTGCAAGGGCTTTGCCAAGGCCAGGCCGCTGGAGCCACAGACCTGGCGCATCCGGATCGGCTCTTTCGGCCTGCAGGCGATCTGCGAATTTCCCGATAAGCGGCTGGAATTCTCACGCACCGCTTTTGCCGATCCGCGACTGGCTGGAATGCGTTGGGAACGCGGCCATTGAGTTCGGAAAAACTGTATCGAGATTCGGGTCAGGGTGAGCCGAGAAGGGTGGATTCCGAGAACCGGAGCGGAGCGTACTTGCAGTACGTGAGCACCGGAAGCGCAGGAAGCCACCATTCGCAGGCCAGCCTCACCCGAATATCGATACAGTTTTAGGCCAGGATGTTGACCGCCCGCGCCGCCACCAGCGCGATCGTCAAGAGCGAGATCATCGCTTCGGCCATCATCAGGAGCTTTGCGCGCTGCGTGAGCGGCAAGGTGTCGGTCGGCGAGAAGGCGGTGGCGTTGGTGAAAGCCAGGAAGAAATAGTCCACAAAGCCCGGCAGCCAGCCTTGTATCTCGCTATCTGGCAGCGTCATTTGCGGGAACAGGAAGTCGGCCTGCGCGCGCTTGACCAGGCCACAGGTCGGCGGCCCGCCCCTGTCCGTGCTCCAGAACCACAGCGCAAAGACGATCACATTGGTGACCCAGATGTTGAGCGCATCGACGAGCAGCGTGGTGCCGGCGCCGGCATGCCCTTCCAGCAGCGCCCGCACCAGGAAAACCAGCGATCCGCAATTCATGATGCTGATGACGCCGGTCATCACCAATGCCGTGCGGCGGATGTAGAGGCGCAATCGGCCGATCGCGTACCAATGCTCGTGGTCGACAGCCGTGCGCGTCTGCATCTGCGTCCATGCCGTCGCGATCGACAGGGGCACCAGCAGTGCCGCCTCGACGGTCGGGGCTAGCCAGCGCGGACCGCAGGACAGGTTGTTGATGACCAAAAGCTGAAGACAGATGACGACGAGAACCGCCGCGCGCGCCGACCAGAAGTCGAGCCCGCGATGATGGATGACGGCGTGCTGGTGACGCATGGAGACACCCGTATGGCTAGAACCGCGGCGCCTTGGGAGGCCCGGCTCAACCAACATTCAGCCGGCCACGGTTCTGCCCGAAGCGCCGGCGACGGGTTCCATCGCAATCTTGGTTTTACAATGTTGCGGCAGCATACATTTTCGTAAGCTTTTGCTATCGGACTGTTCAGAAATTCACCGGTGTGGTTTTAGGCCCGCATGTCGAGAACCAGCGAATCCGTTCATCTTTGGCCGGTGGCAGCCACCGCGGAACGCAATCCGCCTTCGATCTGGAACGGACTGATCCGGCATCCATGGCGATTGCTGGCGCTTTTGTGCCTCACCCAGATCGCTTGCTGGACCGTCATGCCGGCGCTCGTCAATGTTGGGCCGCCATACGACGTCGTCGAGGGGTTCATGTGGGGCCGCGAATGGGTTCTGCTGACCTACAAACACCCGCAGTTACCCTGCTGGCTGCTTGAGATCAGCCATCTACTGACCGGCTCGTTCCGCTGGCCGCAATATATGCTTTCGCAACTGCTGATCTCGACGACTTTCATCCTGGTCTATCTTCTCGCACGCGACATCATGGGGTCGACCCGCGCTCTCGCCGCGGTGTTGCTGATGCCCTCGATCTATTTCTTCGGTTGGCCGACCCCGCAATTCAACCACGACTATGCACAGATGCCTTTCTGGGCCGGCATCTCATGGCTGTTGTGGCGCGCCGCGCGCGACGGACGGCCCGGCTGGTGGCTCGCCCTCGGCGTCGTCTCCGGCCTGGGACTCTACGCCAAGTTCTCGACGGCTTTGCTGCTGGTTTTCGGCGGCATCTGGCTCTTATACGATAGCCGTGCCCGGAACCGGCTCGCCACCCCATGGCCGTGGCTTGGCCTTGCGGTTTTCCTTGGCATCGCGGCACCGCTGGCGGTCGAGCTTTTCCGACTCGATTTCCTGCCGCTGACCTACGCCGCGCACCGCAACGAATGGGTCCTCGCCCACCGCGCCAGGCTTTACTATATCGGCGTTCAGCTTGCCGGGCTTTCCGCTGTTCCCGTCGTTCTTGCTCTGTCCGGCCTGCTGCGGCGGCGAACAAGCCCCGCGCAGGAGCCCTTGCAGCCCCAGCCGGCTCCCGAGCGGCGCGCTATTATCTATC
>NZ_RZSA01000198.1:0-8167 GCF_003998075.1 Mesorhizobium sp. M2A.F.Ca.ET.037.01.1.1
CCACAGTGTCTGCGCCTGCGGCGCGCAGCAGCGGCACCGTCTCGTGGCGTATGCCGCCATCGGCGGCAAGGATGATGTCGGCCTCGCGGCCGGCCTGTCGCATCAGCGCGCGCGCCTCGACCAGCCGCGGGCAGGCCTTTTCGGACAGGCTCTGCCCCTTGACGCCGATCGAGGTGCCGAGCAGCGTCACGAAGGCGACGTCAGGCAGGAACGGCTCGATAGCGTCGACCGGCGTTTCTAGCCGCAGCACCACGCCCGCCTCGGCGCCGAGCTCATGCGCCAGTTTCACCGCGCGCAACCCGGCCTCGCCGTTTTCGGCGTGGATGGTGACGAGGTCGGCGCCGGCCTCGATGAACTGGCGCGTCTGCGCCTCGACGATTTCCGCCTCGACCATCAGATGCACATGGATCGGTTTGGCGGTCAGCCTGGCGATGCGTGCCACCAGATCCGGGAAGAACAGGAAGCCGGGGGTGAAGCGGGCGTCCGCCACGTCGATGTGGTGCAGGTCGGCATGGGCTTCGATCCGCTTCAGGTCGCGCTCCATGTTGGCGAGATCCGCCGACCAAAGCGAGAATTCGCCGATGAGCCGGTTGCGCGGCAGCGCGGCTATGGCCGCGGGTCCGGAGAGAAGTTTGGCGATCATGACGGAATGAGGCTCCGGGCTTTCGAGTGGGAATGAAGGAAGAAGTTGATCTGCTCATGCAGCTCGGCGAAATGCTTCGCGCTGTCGCGCGCCTTGGGCGTTACTTTCGTGAAGGTCGCGCCGGGTATTGCCGCAGCCAGTGCATGGGCAGTCGACAATGGGTGCACGGCATCGATTTCGTTGCCGATGACCAGCGCCGGAATGTCGAGCGCGGCAGCGTCGCGTTCCGAAACGCCGGGTCCATCGCCGGCGATGTCGGCAAGCACCCGCGCGAAGGCTTTGGCGTCGGGCCGGTCGAAATAGCCATGCAGCGAAGCGAGATTGTCAGGCGCGTCGCGGTAGAGCCGCGTGGCGGTCTCGGATTGCGCGAAGATCCTCCTTGCCTCGTCGGCGCTATGTTCGAGGATGAGCTCGGCGACCTCGGCGATCGGCTGCATGTTCTGCGGCGCTGGCGAGAACGTCCATGCCGGCCGCACCAGGATGAGGCCAGCGACGCGCTCCGGATGACGGCAGGCGAGACGAAGCGCAATTCCTGCGCCCATCGAGATGCCGCCGGCAACGAAGCGGTCGAGGCCGGCCCGGTCGGCCGCGGCAAGCACATCGTCGGCGAACATTTCGAACGAGAACGGTCGCCGTTCACCGAAGCCTGAGCCGCCATGGCCGCGGCATTCCAGCGTGAGGCGGCGGAAGCCGGTGGGGCAAGTCTGGGCGACCTGCGCCTCACCGCCGCCGAGCCCGTGCTGGAACACCACCGCCGGGCCTTCGCCCCTGTCGGTGCGGAGCAGCGTCGCGCCGTCGCGAAGAAGCGCAATCTGGCCCGCCATCACACCAGCTCCTTGAGAAAACGCGCGACGCCCGGCGCCTCCCTGGCCGAGAGCCCATGCGTCACCAGCGGCCCGTCGAAGCCTGTGGCTTTCAGCCGGGCGATGAAGTCGGCGAAGTCGACGACGCCCTGTCCGGCCGTGGCAAAGCGGCCGTCGGCGAAGCGGTCCTTGGCATGCGCCAAAGAGACATGGCCAGCCACGCACTCGACCGCTTCGGCAACGATGGAGCGTGCCTGTTCGGCATTCGCCCGCTCGAACAGATTGGCTGGATCGAGCACGATGCGCAGCCGCTTCGAGCCCATCTCGCCGATCAGTCGTATCGCGTCTTCAGCCGATGTGACGATGTTGGCTTGTTCCGGCTCGATGCCGAGATCGATGCCGTGGCGCTCGGCAAGCCGAAGCGCCTTTTCCATCTCGCGCGCCATGTCGGCCCAGGCCGGGATCGGAATTGTCGGGATGGTACGCCCACTGATCCTCGGCGTTGCGCGTCCCGGTGCAGAGCGTGACGAGCGGGATCGAAAGCCTGGCCGCGGTTTCGATGACAACCGCCAGCCGTCGCAGTCCGTCCTGGCGCATCCGGCTGTCCGGATGCGCCATGTTGTATGTGCCGGAGAGAGCGACGAGACTGATTCCGGTCGCTTTGGCAGCGGCACCGACAGTGTCGATCGCCGCGTCCGGAACCGCGTCCGGCATCGACGGCAGGCCGGCGCAGGCGAGGTTGAACTGCGTGGCCGCGAAGCCCGCATCACGGACAGCGGCAAGCACGCCGGTCGGCTCGCTGCCCGGGAAAGTCTTGGCGAACACGCCGACCTGCATCAGACCGCTCCCGTCACGCTGGCGAGCGCGACGCGCTCGCCGCTCTCAACCGAGCGGGCGATCGCTACCATGGCGCGTATCGAGGCGAGCCCATCCTCGACCGTGGCGCCGCGCTGCGGCGCGCCGTTGAGCACCGTGTCGGCGAGGCCTTCCAACTGGCGACGGAAGAAATGGCCGTCGGCGCCGAGCGGCTTGCGCGAGGTCGCGTCCTTCTCGTGGAAGATGTCGACCTCGCTGGCGCGGAAATACCAGGGATTGAAAGTCTTCGCGATCACCGAGCCGTTCTGGCCATAGAGCTGGAAGCCTTCGTGCCAGTCCATGCGCACGGCGACGGTGAGGTCGAGATGGCCGAGCGCGCCATTGGCGAATTCGGTCTCGACGAACCAGCAATAGGCGCCGAAGCGCTCGTTGAGGCGGGCACGAACGGCGGTGATCTCGCCGCACAGGAAGCGGGCCGTGTCGACGAGATGCGAGCCATGCGCCAGCATGAAGTACTGCCGCAGGTCCGCCTTCGGATTGCCGCCCGGCTTCTTCGCCAGCTTGCTTGTGATAGGCAGCGGCTGCACCGCGTCGGTGTTGGTATAGCGATGGGTGGAATCGCAATACCAAGCCTTGAGCGCCAGGATCTCGCCCATCTCGTCGCGCACGAAATCGCGCGCCGCTTCCAGCGCCGGGTCGAAGCGCTTCATGTGCCCGACCTGCAGCACCTTGCCCGAGCGTTTGACCGCTTCGGAAAGCTTTTCGCCTTCCTCGACCGAGACGCCGATCGGCTTTTCGCACAGCACATGCTTGCCCGCTTCCAGCGCCTTGATCGACATCGGCACGTGATAGGCGTCCGATGTGGCGACAATCACCGCCTCGAGCTCCGGATCGGCGAGCATCTCGTCATAGTCGCCATACATCTTGCGCGGCTCGTAGGTGGCGCCCATCCGCGCCAGCAGATCGGGCGCCGCATCGCAGATCGCGTAGAGATCGGCGTTGCTTGCCTTCACGCAGGATTCCAGATGCGCGAATTGCGCGATCGGCCCGCAGCCGAGCACACCGACACGAAGGCGACGGTCTTGCTTGTGGATCATCGTCTCACGCCCCGTAGCCGCGCATGGTCTGGCGGTTGGTCTTGACCGCGCCGGCCGGATCGGCGGCGGCAGTCTCGGATTCCTCCTCAAGCACCAGCCAGCCGTTGAAGTTGGGGGCAGCACTTGCGATCTCGATCACCTTTGCCGTGTCGCAGACGCCCTTGCCAAGCATAGCCCAGGTGCCGTTCGCATCGACGTCCTTCAGATGCACGTAGCGGATGCGGTCGCGATAGGTCGTGAGCGTGTCGGCCATGTCCTTGTGGCCGCGCAATATGTGCCCCGTGTCCGGCACCCAGCCGACCAGCGAAGCGTCGATCAACCCAAAGATGCTGTCATAGTCGGCGCGGTCGAACAGCAGCGTGTTGTGGTGCGAGCTCGGATGCACCGCGACCTGGACGCCGGCCTTGCGGCCGAGCTCGCCGGCACGGTTGTAGACTTCCGCCGCGATGGCAAACTTGTCCTCGCGCGGACCGTCCGACATGACCGTCGCCGAGCCCATCGACACCAGCGTGCCCGGAAAGGCGGCGGCGAAGTCGATCCAGCGCTTGGCTGTGTCGAGGTCCTCGCCGATTTTCTCTTTGAGCGTAAAGCCGCTTTTCGAACCGAAGGCGAAGGAGACGAGCGTGAGGCCGGACGCCTTCAGCGCGGCGGCGAATTCGGCCGGCTTGCCGGCATAGCGGCCGATCATCGTGTCGGTGATCTCGATGCCAGCATAGCCGCCGTCGGCGATCGCCTTGATGAGATCATCGGGGCCGCCGGTGAACCGGTCTCCAAGCATTTCCCAGGTGAAGGTCTGGCAACCGACTTTGAGGTCTCTCACGTTCATCCTTTCATTCCTTGGTTCTCTGCGGGACGTGCCTATTTGACCGAGCCCGCGGTCATGCCGGCGAGGAAGAACCTCTGGGCAATGAGGTAGATCAACAAGAGCGGCAACGAGCCGAGCACGCTCATCGCCATCATCTGGTTCCATTCGAAAGCGTGCTGCCCCATCAAAAGCTGGATGCCGATGGGGACGGTGCGCATGGAGGTCGACTTCGTCAGGGTCAGCGCGAAGAGGAATTCGTTCCAGCACAACAGGAAAGTATAGACAGAGGTCGCCACGATGCCAGGCAACGAGATCGGCACGATCACCCGCCAGAGCGCTGTCCAACTGGTGCCGCCGTCGACGGCGACAGCTTCGTCGAGATCGCGGGGCAAGGTGTTCAGATAGCCCGTCATCAAAAGGATCGCGTAGGGCAGGGTGAAGACCAGATAGGTCAGGATCAGCGCGATATAGGTGTCGAAGATGCGATACGAGACGACGAGCCCGAAGAAGGGGATCAGAAGCGTGATCGGCGGGATGGTCTGCGTGCTGATGATGAGGGTGTTCAGGCTGCCCTTGCCACGGAAATTGAAGCGGCTGAACCCGTAGGCCGCCAGCAAGGCGATCAGCACCGTCAGCACAGTCACCACGAAGGCCACGAAGTAGCTGTTGAAGAAGAAGCGCAGCTTGACCGGGTCGCCAAGGATCTCTGCATAGGCTTCCAGCGTGAAGGCCTTCGGCAGGATGGTCGGCGGCAGGGCGAAGATCTCGGTGTTCGATTTGAACGAGCTGCTCAGCATCCAGTAGATCGGGAAGGCCGCGAAAAACAGCCCCGCGACAAGTGCGATATGCAGCGCGACGGTGATCAGCCTGTCCTTCGTCGTGTGCCTTTTCCTCATGGTGATTACCGGGCCTTCTGATAACGGATGTAGAACAGCGTCAGGCCAAGCGAGATCAGCAGGATGACCACGGCGCTCGCCGACGCCTGGGACAGGTTGTAGCTCGAGAACGCCAGCTTGTAGGTGTAGGTGCTGAGCACCTCGGTCGAGTAGATCGGACCGCCGCCCGTCGTGATCCAGATCAACGGGAAGACCTGCATCGTCCAGATGAAATCGAGCAGCGAGATGCTGATGATGATCGGCATCAGCTGGGGAATGGTGATGAAGATCAGCTTCTGGTAGGCCTTCGCCCCGTCGATATCGGCGGCCTCGTAGAAATCCTTGGGAATGCCCTGCAGGCCCGCGAGCAGGCTGACCATGAATAGCGGGTAGCCCGCCCAGATATTGGCGAAGGTGACGGCATGCAGCGCCGTCTTGGGCGAGGAAAACCACTCGATCTTGGAGCCGATGAGACCCAGCTGCATGAGAATGCTGTTGACGACACCGTTGGGCTCGAGCAGCAGGCGCCAGATCACCGCTATGATCACCGCGGTGAAGAGCCAGGGCAGTATGTAGAGCACGCGCAGGATATTGCGCAGCGTCGGGTTGATGCGGTCGCTGTTCAGCATGAGCGCGAAGATCATGCCGATGGTCATGTGGAAAACGACGCTCATGCACGTGAAGTAGAGCGTGTGCCATAGCGAGGCCCAGAACACGGGATCGGCAAAGATCGCCTGGTAGTGTTTCAGCCCGGCAAAGGATGAGTCGCGACGCAGCACCGCGCTGTTCTGGAACGAATAGGAAATCACCGTCACCATCGGCAGCAGCATCAGCAGGCCGATGATCACCAGCGAGGGCGACAGATAGAGATAGGGTGCGACCGTTCGTTTCAGTCTGTGACGGGAGCGCTTCTGCCGGGTCATGTGCCAACCTTGGGATACGCCTTCGAGAGAAGGCGAGCTTCGCGAACACTCGCGTCGCCGGTACGTTGTTGCCGGGAGGCCTGCCCGAAGTCAGGCCTCCCGGTCGAAGATCGTGAAACAGGCCGATCAGAATTTAGCCGTCCATCCTTTCTGAGCGTTGGCCGCGGCTTGTTCCGGAGACTGCTCGCCGGCCAGCATCTTCTGGGCTTCGACGTCGAACTGGGTCATCAGGTCTTCCGCCACCGGCAGACCCGTGAACTCATTGGCGAGGTAACCGGTCTTGAAGATTTCGAAAGCCTTGCCGAAAGCCTTGTCCGAGGTCACGAAGTCCGGCTTGGCGTTGACATTGCCCGGGAAGGCGTTGGCCAGCGACACCAGATTGGCGTTGACCTTCTCGCTCATCAGATATTGGACGAGTTTCCAGGCCTCCTCCTGATGCTTCGAGCCGGCGGAGATGCCGATGCCCCATGAGGCGTAAGGAAGGCCGCGCTTGCCGTTGTAGTTCTCCACGACCGGGACCGGAATGAGGTCGAAGTTCAGCTTCGGATTGCGCTTGCGGATGAGGTTCACATGCGCGAGCGAGTCGATCATCATCCCGACGCGGTCGTTGACGAATTCCTCGACCTTTTCCTGTTCGGTCTTGGTGGCGATGCCGGGCGAGATGGTGCCCGCGTCATTGAGCGATTTGACGAAGGTGAGCATGTCCACCACCGGCTTGCCCTCGAGGGCGGGCTTGCCGTCGGCCATCATCGATTGGCCCGATGCCCAGACCCACGACATCATGTCGTTCTGGACGCCGGACGGCGACTGCAGCGACAGCGGCAGCACCCAACCATACTGGTTCTTGTCGGCATGGGTCATCTTCTTGGCGGCTTCGAGGAACTCGGCGCGGGTCGATGGCAGCTTGGTGACGCCCGCCTGGGCGGCGAGGTCAAGATTGACGAATACCGGATAGACGAAGGAAGCGACCGGGAACATCACGGCCTTGCCGTCCACCTTGATGATGTCCGCGACTTGCGTCTTGTCGAACTTGCTCGCATCCATCATCGGGTTCATGTCGGCGAGCGCGTTCTGCGCGTTAAGATTGTTCACCCAGGCGCCATCGAGGCCGACGACATCGCTCAGCGTTCCGGTCGCCGCGCCGACCGAGATCTGATCCCGCGTGGCGGCATAGGGGCCACTGACCAGCGTCACCTTGATGCCGGGATTCGCGGCCTCGAATTCGTCCATGATCTTCCGCAGCGAGCCTGCGGGCAATTCGGGCTCCCACCATTGGGCGAATTCCAGGGTCGTGTCCGCCATGGCGCTGGTTGCGCCAAGCAGCCATGCGGCCGCGGCCATCTTCAGCATGGCGGGCTTTATCCGAAATGTCATTTTCTCCTCCTTCTTTGAGATCGGCCGCACAATGCGGGCGATCGTCTGGTTTATTCAGCAGTCTTCATTCGCAGGCGCCTCGCTCCCGCCTGCTGGCCTTGCCGCAAATCTTCAGATCGCCAGATGCGTTTCGGGATCGAAGAAATGGAGCTTGGTATCATCCAGGGCCAACCGGATTTCCGAGCCGGAGCGGACTGCGCTTTCCGGTTCGAATTTCGCCACCGCATTCGACGCCAGGCCGAAATCCCTCACCGCGTCCGGGTCGCCTGAATCCACCCGGACCGCGTCGATGTTGAGATGGACGATGTGTTCGGACCCGAGCTCTTCGATCGAGGTCACCTTTGCAGGGATCGTCTGGTATTTGCGGCCGGATTCGAGGCTGCTGTCATAGAGATGCTCGGGCCGGATCCCGAACACGATCTTGCGCCCCGCATACGACCTCAAGCCCGGTCTTCGCTCGAAGGCTGCATCCCGCAGCTGGATGGCGAAGGTGCCGGCCGTCAGTTCGTCGCCCGTCAGCGTCCCTTCGAAAAGGTTCATCGAAGGCGAGCCGATGAAACCGGCGACGAAGGCGTTCACCGGCGATTCATAGAGCCGCTTCGGTGTGTCGACCTGCTGCAGCACGCCGCCTTTCAGCACCGCGACCCTGTCCCCCATCGTCATCGCTTCGGTTTGGTCGTGGGTGACGTAAATAGTCGTCACGCCGAGCTGCTTCTGCAGGCTTGTGATCTCGGCGCGCATTTGCACGCGCAGTTTTGCGTCCAGATTGGAGAGCGGCTCGTCCATGAGAAAAGCAGCCGGCTCGCGCACCATGGCGCGGCCCATGGCGAC
>NZ_RZSA01000199.1:0-8163 GCF_003998075.1 Mesorhizobium sp. M2A.F.Ca.ET.037.01.1.1
CCGCCGCCACCAACCCGGCCGTCGTCGGCCAGGTCTCGGTGCGCGCGTTGGCGCAGCTGCTCGCCGGCGAGGATCCCGGCCACAACGTCATCGTGCCGCCGACGCTGATCACCCAGAAGGAGCTGATCGACAAGGACATCAAGAACATGGAAGACCTGTCGGCCAAGCTGCCGCAATTCGCCCATGCCGATGTCGCGATGCCGGCCTGGATGCCGAACCCCAACGCCAAGTAAGAGTAAGGCAGTCACGAAATGAAGAGAGCGGTCCAGCGGGCCGCTCTCTGTCTTTGTGAGGGCTGCTGTTGCGGCCTCACCGCTGCCAGAAGGGCAGTTTGGCGATCTCGGCCTCGACCTCTTTTTTCGTCAGCCCGATATCGTCGATCAGATGCGGATTGTCCCTCGCCATCCGCTTGAGCTCAGCGCGAAAATAGGCCTGCTTGCGGTGCTCCGCGATGAGGCTGCGCAGAGCCGCGAGGCCATAGCGTCGCCGGCCCGTGTGCATTGCTGGTGCCGCCGCCAGACATGTTGAAGGCGCAAAGCTGTCGTTCATGGCAACCTCCATCGAAATGAGGGTTCCGAAAGCCCTCGACCTGATTGAGATTGCACTGTGCCGCAGGCGGCGAGCGGCGTAATTAAGCTCTCCCAAATAGTTCTCAAAACTTCCAAATCGGGTAGACGGGTTCGCCGTTTCACGGAAACGGCGAACCCGTCTATCCCTTTGTTTTTACGCAATTCCGGGCGGAAGGTTACGGCGAAGGCGCCGAACTTAACCGCTCACACTTTTCCTGGAATTGCTCTATAGATCGCCGCATGCAGGGATCGCGCTTTGCTTTCGGACCGTTCGTGCTTGATCCGGGCGCGGGAACGCTGCTTCGGGGCGATGTTCCCGTTGCCGCCGGCTATCGCGGGCTGAAGCTGCTGGAAGCGCTCGTCGCGCGTCCTGGCGAAATCCTGGCCAAGGCCGAGCTGATGGA
This sequence comes from Mesorhizobium sp. M2A.F.Ca.ET.037.01.1.1, assembly GCF_003998075.1. Classification (NCBI taxonomy): domain Bacteria; kingdom Pseudomonadati; phylum Pseudomonadota; class Alphaproteobacteria; order Hyphomicrobiales; family Phyllobacteriaceae; genus Mesorhizobium; species Mesorhizobium sp. M2A.F.Ca.ET.037.01.1.1. Next base: position 974 of record NZ_RZSA01000199.1, read on the forward strand.
CGCGGCCTGGCCGGGCACGGCGGTAGAGGAAGGCAATCTCACCGTCCAGATCGCGCAATTGCGCAAGCTGCTCGGTCCGGCGGCCGGTGGTGGCGAGTGGATCGCCACGGTGCCGCGTGTCGGCTATCGCTTCACCGGTACCGTCGAACAGGCCGACGCCACGCGCAAGCCCTTGCCGCTGCCCGACAAACCGTCGATCGCCGTGCTGCCCTTCATCAATCTGAGCAACGATCCCGAGCAGGAGTCTTTCGCCGACGGCCTGACCGAAGACCTGATCACCGATCTTTCACGGATTCCGGGCCTCTTCGTCATCGCGCGCAATTCGGTGTTTGCCTACAAGGGCAAAGCGATGGACGTGCGCGCCATCGCCGGCGAACTCGGCGTGCGCTATCTGCTGGAGGGCAGCGCCAGGCGCGCCGCGGGGCGTGTGCGCATCAACGCCCAGCTGATTGACGCGCTGAGCGGCAAGCATCTGTGGGCCGAGCGGTTCGATCGCGCCCTGGAAGACATCTTCGCCGTTCAGGATGAGGCTACCGCCAAGATCGTCGAGGCGCTGCTCGGGCGGCTGCGCGCGCCGCCGGAGCGCAATCGGCCGAAGAACCTCGAGGCCTATGATCTCGTCGTGCGGGCACGCAAAATGTTCGACGAGTCGCCGCAGATGGCGCGCGAGGCGCATCTGATGCTGACGCGCGCGATTGCGCTCGATCCGGACTATGCCGAGGCTTATCGCTGGCTTGCCATGAACCACTGGATGGGATGGGTGCATTGGGGCGAGCCGTTCGAGCCTGCCCGAAGCACATCTCTTGAGCTGGCGCGCAAGGCGGTGGCGATCGACTCCAACGACGCTGGCTGCCGCTGGGTGCTGGCGAACCTGCTTGCCTATGAGCGCGATTTCGAACAGGCCGAGATTGAGTTCGCCAAGGCGATCGAGCTCGATCCGAACGAGGCGGATATCTGGGCGACATTGTCCGACATCGAGGTGCTGGCCGGCCAGGTGGACTTGAGTCTCGAGCACATCCGCAAGGCGTTCCGGCTGAATCCCTTTCCGCCGAGTTGGTATTATCTGACGCTCGGCCAGGCACAGTATGCGGCTCGCGACTATGAAGCCGCCGTCGAGACGCTGCGCCGCGACGAGACCTACCGCACCAGCTCGCGCCGCTTCCTGGCGGCAAGCCTCGCGCAGCTCGGCCGCCTCGACGAGGCGCGCACCGAGGTCGCGCTGTTCCTCGTCGGCAATCCGCATTTCTCGACGCAGCGCTGGGTCGACACGGAGCCGTTCCTTGACGACGCGACGCTTGAGCATTTCGTCGAGGGTTTCCGCAAGGCCGGCCTGCCGGAGTGAGGCCGACGTAACCTCAGCGGCCGGCGCGCGCCAGCCCATGCGCCACCAGCCGGTCGATGACCTCCGGATAGCTGACGCCGCTCGCCGCCATCGCCTTGGCGTACATGCTGATGTTGGTGAAGCCCGGAATGGTGTTGAGCTCGTTGATCAGGAAAGTCATGTCCGGCATCAGGAAGAAGTCGACGCGGGCCATGCCGTCGCAGCCGAGCGCCCGGAACGCCTTTGCGGCCATGTCGCGCATGGCTTCTTCGACCTGCGGCGGCAATTCCGCCGGCACTATGAGCGCAGCGCCGTTCTCGTCGATATATTTGGCGTTGTAGTTGTAGAAGCCGTGGCTCTCAGCGGGCACGATCTCGCCTGGACGCGAGACGAAGAGCTCGCCGGCGGGACTCTCCAGCACGCTGAATTCGATCTCGCGGCCACGAACGAATTCCTCCGCCAGCAGCTTGCTGTCGTGCTGGAACGCCTCCGCGAGGGCCCGGTCAAATTCCTGGCTGGCATTGACCTTGGCGACGCCGACTGACGAACCCTGCCGCGCCGGTTTGATGAAGATCGGCAGCCCGAGCCGGTCTTCCAGTTCGGCAAGCGTAGGCGCCGCACCCTCGTCGATGGTCACCGAACGTGCGACGGGCACGCCCGCCGCCTTCAGCAGCCGCTTGGCGATGTCCTTGTCGAGCGCCGTGGCCGACCCCAATATGCCGCAGCCGGCGAGCGGCACGCGCGCCACTTCGGCCAGTCCCTGCGCCGCGCCGTCCTCGCCATGCAGGCCGTGCAGCACCGGAAACAGGATATCGATGGCGGGCAGGTCGTGGGGCGCGCCGCTGGCGGGTATCGCCAGCATCCGTCCATGCCCGCCCGGCGCCAGGCAGACCTGCGTGCCAACCGACGGCGTCGCCAGCGCGCCGTTCTCGAAGCTGCTCAGCAGCCATTGCCCTTCGCGCGTGACGAAGATCGGAACGGCATCGTATTTCGCCGGGTCCAGCGCTGCCATGACGTTGGCCGCCGAAAGCAGCGACACGTCATGCTCGGCGGAGCGTCCGCCGAACAGCACACCGATACGAAGTCTTTTTGCGGGCATCGACAACTCCACCAATGATCAAGGGTTGGAGCTCGCATGCGAAACACCAGGCATCCCCTTCAACCGTAGTAAGCGGACGATTGGAGTGGGACTTTGACCGGTTGCAGCAGTTTTTCAGCAGAAGCGCGAAGGGCCTTGCGCCGGAACAGCATCAAAACAAGGACATGGGTGGTTCGTCGCTCGCCAGCGCTTGCTGGAATACCGCCGGTCCCGACCTTACTCGTTGAAGAGGTCCGAATGCGAGCCGGTTCGTGCAAGCTGCAGCTCTCCATTCGCCACGCGATAGATCAAAAGCCAATCCGGTTCGATGTGAGCGTCACGATAGCCCTTCCAGTCGCCTTTCAGCGGATGGTCTTTGTAGATCGGCGGCAGTTCATGCTCGCCGATCAGGTGAACTAAAATCTGACGCAACTTGCCAAGATCCTTGCCACGCTTCTCCATACGCTTCACATCCCGGCGGAATTGCCCGGAGCGAACGGGGATCAACATGTCAGATTTCCAGATCGTTGAATAGCTCGTCGGCCGAAGCGAACCGCTTGCCCTTGCCCTTCTCCAATTCGGCCATGGCCTTTCGCGTGGTTGTGTTCGGGACTTTCACCGGAAAGGGAAATTCTTTGTCCGCGGCGACACGGACCAACAGCAGGCGAATGGCGTCGGAAACCGACAACCCCATGGCCGCCAAGGCTTCCGTAGCCTGATCCTTCGTTGCGGTATCGATGCGAGCGCGGACTACCGTATCTGATGCCATGTGCGACTCCTCTGGAGCACAATGTAGCTACAGAGGAGCATTCCTGCAAGCAGGTACCCTGTGCTTTACAGGACAAGCATCACCGCAGCGCCGCCGCGATGTTGCCGCCGTCGACGGTGGTCACATCGGCGGTGGTACGCTCGGCCAGCGCCTGGTGCAGGAAGGCCTGCGCCACGTCGTCGGCTGTCACTTCCTGCCCGAGCAGATTGCCGGACATATATTCCTTCTCGGACACGCCACGCGCGCCGGACCGGCTGGCGATCATGGCGTCGGTCAGGAGGCCGGAGCGGATGCGGTCGGCGTTGACCGCGTTGGAGCGGATGCCATAGGCGCCGTAATCCAACGCATATTGCCTGGACAGGAACAATGTCGCCGCCTTCGGAATGCCGTAGGCGCCGAATTTCGGGCCGGGATTGATCGCCTGCTTCGAGGTGTTGAAGAGCAACACGCCGCCAGTACCCTGTTCCAGCATGATGCGCACCGCGTTCTGCGCCGCCGACTGGTGGGCGAAGAAGTTGAGCTCGAAGCTCTTGCGCAGAGTGGCGTCGTCGAGCTCCCCGATACGGCCTTCCCAGGCGGCTCCCGCGTTCGAGACCAATATATCGACGCCGCCATAGACCGCGATCGCCTTGTCGAAGGCAGCGCGCATCTCGGCCGGCTTGGTGATGTCGGCACCGACGCCGATCGAGTTGTTGCCGGCCGCCTTCGCCGCGTTCGCGGCCTTGGCTGCGTCGACATCGACGATCACCGCATGGGCGCCGTTGGCGGCGAACAGCTTTGCCGTCGCGACGCCGATGGCGCCGGCGCCGCCGGTGATCAGCACCACCTGGCCGGTCAGCGGCTTCGGCTTGTTGGAGGCAAGCTTGGCCTGCTCCAGCGACCAGTATTCGAGCGGGAAGAGGTCTGCCTTGGAGAGCGGATGAAAATTGCCGATAGCTTCGGCGCCGCGCACCGCCTCGATCCACATCTCGCCGACATCGGAGGCGATCTTGGCATCCTTCAGCGTGCGGCCATGGCCGAACATGCCGAGACCCGGCACCAGCGTCAGGCGCGGCATCGGGTCGAGCATGGTGCGGTTGACCTCGTCCAGCGCGTCATTGGTCTCGAAATAGGCGGTGTAATCCTTGACGAAGGCCTCGACATGGCTGCGCACCACGGCCTTGTAGTCGCCGAGCTTGTCGGCGTCGGGCGCTGGCACCGCCATCGGCCCGGTCTTGATGCGGATCGACAGATCGGGCGTCGACACGCCGCGGGCGGCATAGTCGGCGATCTTCGCCGAGTTGATGAAATCGACGATTGCGTCCGAGGTGCGGAAGTCGCTGATCATGCGGTCGAAACGGCCTTCGCCGCGCGCCACGGCAACCGCGCCGCGCAATGTCGGCGCGATGTCGCTCGGCTTGGCGAGCTTTGCGGGCAGCGCCGCCTTGGCCGCCTGCGGCTTGCCTTTCCTGGCGACATACTCCTCGGCGACATTCACATAATGGATCATGCGGTCATAGGCCTGCCTGGCATCGTCGCCGAAGGTGAAGATGCCGTGCTTGTCGAGGATCAGGCCTTCGACACTCGGGTCGGCATCGAAGACTTCCGCGGCCACCTTGGCGAGGTCGAAGCCCGGCTTGATGTAGGGCACGTAACCTAGTCTGTCGCCGAACACGGTCTTGATCAGCGGTTTGCTGTCCTCCTGGTCGACAATGGCCAGGATCGCGGTCGAATGCGTGTGGTCGACGAATTTGTGCGGCAGGAAGGCGTGCAGCAGCGTTTCGACCGACGGGTTGGGGGAGGACGGATTGATCAGATTGGAGCGCTGCAGCGCCACCATGTCCTCGTCAGAAAGCTTGTCCAGCGCGCGCGCCTTGAGCAGCGCGCCCATCTTCACCGCCGGCAGGCCTTGCGGCTCGATGACGGCCATGTCCCAGCCGCTGCCCTTGACGCAGAGCACATCCCATTCGTCGCCGAGGAGATCCGTGGCCTTGGTCTTGCAGGACGTGTTGCCGCCGCCATGCAGCACCAGCCGCGGCTCTCCGCCGAGCAGGCGGGTCGTGTAGACGCGCAGCGCAAGGTCGCCGCCGACGCCCTTCCTGGCGTAGTCTGCAACCATCTTCTCCGCGTCAGCGTCGTTCCAAAGGTTCTTCATGTCGTTGCGTCCGATACTCGTCTTTTTGCTCATGAACAGAAAGCCGCGACGCCTTTATGACAGAAGCGGCGAGGGTGGTTTCTAAGAGGCCTTCTTGGTTGCCGCCTCGGCGTATTGGAGCAGGCGCTCGGCCATATGCGCGCCGATCACCAGATGCGTGCAGAGCCCGCCGGCGATGGCCGCAAGCAGCGGCTCGAACTTCGTATCTTCCTGCACCACCATCAGCCGCTTCTCGATGGCGCGCAGCGAGGCGAGCGCGGCGGAGATGACGCGCCGGTTGTAGCTGCAGTCGAGCACCTCGCCCCTGGCGTCGATGATCTGCCCGGCGATGACGCCGGCCGCACCCTGGCTGCGCAGCGCCTCCATCTCGGCCGGCGACAGCGCGCCACATTTCACCAGATGGCTGTCGGCGTCGACCGCGCCGACGGAATAGAGCGCCAGATCGCAGTCGGCGATGCCGGCGAGCTGCTCGCGGATCACCGGCTCGGCGCGCAGGCTCTTCGCCAGCTCTTCCGTCGACAGCACCAGCGGCGCATAGAAGTTCAGGCCCTTGGCGTTGAGCCGTCGCGCGATCTCCATCGTGCACTGGTCGGGCCGATAGGAATAGGGCGCGCCGAGATTGCCGCAGAGCTGCACCACGGTGACGTCCTGCAGGTCGGCGAAGGACATGATGTCGGCTATGGTGTAAACGGTGCGGCCCCAGGCGACGCCGATCCGGTCGCCCTTCTTCACCAGCTCGAGAAAGACGCTGGCCGCGAGCACCGCGATGTCGGTTGAGGGATCGGCGAGATAGGCATTTTCCGGCGCGATCCAGACGGCGTCGAGCTCGAAGGCGTCTTCAACCTTGCGTGCCATAACATCGTCGGTGAAGAGCTGCGTCGAGGTCGAGATGTTGACGATGCCGGTCTCGCGCGCCTTGCGCAGATACATGGCGACCGAGGCCCGCGAAATGTTGAGCTGGCTCGCCACTTCGTCCTGGCGAAGGCCATGCGCATAGTAAAGCCAGGCGGCCTTGTGGATGAGCTGTTCTGCCGGTCTGATCGCCATGCCGCCTCCCTGGCTGACATTAGTCACGGCTCTCGACAAAAGTCAAACCTGAGTGAGCGGAGGCGTTTACCTGTCGGCAGGGCTCAGCGTGGATCGCCGTTCTGTCAAGCGACCGGATCATAGCATTTTCAGCTATTCGGAGGGATAGCGTGACAGCGGGCCTGAGGTTAGAAGGTTCGAAAAGAACTTGGGGAGAACGGGATGGCCAATCCCTACGAACAGGATCTCGACAGGAACGCCGCCAATTACCAGCCGCTGACGCCGCTCACTTACCTTGAACGCACTGCCAAGACCTATCCCGACCATGTCGCTATCATCCATGGCAGCCAGCGCATCACCTATCGCGAGTTCTGGCGCCGCTCGCTGAAGCTTGCATCGGCGCTTGCGCGGCACGGCATCGGCAAGGGCGACACGGTGACGGTGATGCTCTCCAACACGCCGCCGATGCTGGAAGCGCATTTCGGCGTGCCGATGGTGAAGGCGGTGTTGCATTCCCTGAATACCCGCCTCGACGCCGCCATCCTCGCCTTTCAGCTCGATCATGCCGACTCGAAGGTGCTGATCGTCGACCGCGAATTCTCGGGCGTGGTCAAGGAGGCCTTGGTGTTGGCCAAGGCCAAGCCGTTGATCATCGACTATGATGATCCCGATTATGCCGCCGACGCTCCCTACCCGAAGGGCGAGCGGATCGGCGTGCTCGATTATGAGGACTTCGTCGCCGCGGGCGACGAGGCGTTCGCATGGTCGATGCCGGACGACGAATGGGAAGCCATCTCGCTCAACTACACGTCCGGCACCACCGGCAACCCGAAGGGCGTCGTCTACCATCATCGTGGTGCCG
>NZ_RZSA01000019.1:0-16555 GCF_003998075.1 Mesorhizobium sp. M2A.F.Ca.ET.037.01.1.1
GGGTAATAGGTGTCCTCGACATTGGTGACCCAGTCGCGCAGGGCTTCGTTCATGGCGTCCTTCAGCGTGCCGTGGCCGGCGGTGACCGGCCGCACCTCGGCGCCGAGCAGCTTCATGCGGAAGACGTTGGGGCTCTGGCGGGCGACGTCGGTGGCGCCCATGTAGACGACACAGGGATAGCCGAAGCGCGCCGCAACGGTAGCCGAGGCAACGCCGTGCTGGCCGGCGCCGGTCTCGGCGATGATGCGCTTCTTGCCCATGCGCTTGGCGAGCAGGATCTGGCCGAGGCAGTTGTTGATCTTGTGCGAGCCGGTGTGGTTGAGGTCCTCGCGCTTGAAATAGACCTTGGCGCCGCCGAGATGCTTCGTCAGGCCCTCGGCGAAATACAGCTTCGAGGGCCGCCCGGCATAGTGGGTCGACAGGTTCTGCAGTTCGGCCTTGAACTCCGGATCGTTCTTGGCGTGGTTCCACTGCTCTTCGAGGTCGAGGATCAGCGGCATCAGCGTCTCGGCGACGAAGCGGCCGCCGAAAATGCCGAACATGCCCTGCTCGTCGGGTCCGGTGCGGAAGGAATTGGGCATAGCCGGCTTGTTCATCGCCGATCTCCTGATTTTGGTTGTGCTCAGGCGGCGCGGTCGTCGCGCGCGGCCCTGACGGCCCGGAAAAACTGCTCGATCAGCGCCGGATCCTTGACGCCCGGAGCGCTTTCCACACCGGACGAGACGTCTATTCCGGGAGGGTTGGCCAGTCTCAGGGCATCGCCGATATTGGCGGCGTTGAGCCCACCGGAAAGCATGTAATCGAGCCCGGCGTCAAGGCCGGCAAGGATGCGCCAGTCGAAGGCGACGCCATTGCCGCCCGGCAGCTGCGATCCCTTGGGCGGCTTGGCGTCGAACATGAAACGATCGGCGATGCCAACGAACGGCTTTACACGCTCGAGGTCGGCTGTCTCGCTGACGGAAAACACCTTCATGACCGGCAGGCCGTAACGCGCCTTGATCTCGGCCACACGCTCAGGCGTTTCCGAACCGTGCAGTTGCAGCATGTCCGGCTGCATCTTGGCGACGATCTCGTCCAGGAAAGCATCATCGGCGTCGACCGTGACGGCAACCGCCAAGGCCTTGCCGCGCACCGCTTCGCGCAGGCGCCCGGCCTCGGCGGGCTCGACATAGCGCGGGCTTTTGGGGAAGAAGATAAAGCCGACATGGCTGGCGCAGCCGGCAAGGGCGGCGGCCATCGCGGCGTCGGTCTTCAATCCGCAGATCTTGATGTCGAGCGTCATGGGCCGGGCTTGGCACGAAAAGCCGCGAGAGTCGAGAAAAAGCATGCTGTTGCCACCACGGCGGAAAACGCTACCTTCATATAGGAACCACAGGCGAGAGCAGGATAATCATGGCCGACCGGACCGTCGCCGAACTGAAGCAGAAGGTCGCGCAAGCGCGCGAGGTGATCGCGCATCTGATCGACAAGGCCGCCTTCAACGGCGCCGAGGCGCACCGGGCGCTGGAGTATTTCGGCAGCGATGGCTTCGACCGGGATTTCCTGCCGTGGCCGCATATCGAAGAAGGGCTGCGGCCGGAGGAATTGAACGCGGCGAATGATGATTGAGGGGTGCGTGAGGCAACCGCGCGGTCGTCATCCTAGGGCGGAGCGACGCGAAGCGGCGAGCAGACCCTAGGATCCATGCCGTTACATCAGCCGAAAGGTGCAGCGGCGGAGAATATTCCCTTTTTCGTTCAACGGCATAGCATTGTTTGCACCGCTGCGGCGCTCGCACGTTAGGCATGGATCCTAGGATCTGCGCGCGTCGCTTCGCTCCTTGCTTCGCGGGCTAGTAGCGCGCAAGCCATCGTCCCTACTCAAACACAATCGCCTGCAACGCCCCGCCGTTGCGCTTCAGCCAGTCCTTGCAGCGGTCGGTATCGGGGCACAGTTTCTCGCACAGCTTCCAGAATTTCGGGCCGTGGTTCATCTCCTTGAGATGCGCCACCTCATGCGCCACCAAATAGTTTATCACCGCCGGCGGGGCCATCATGATGCGCCAGGAGAAGGAGAGATTGCCCTCCGAGGTGCATGACCCCCAGCGGCTGGACGTATCCTTGTACCTTATGGCCTTGGCGCGCTTGCCGATCGCCTCGGTGTGCTTGACCACCAGTCTTTCGATCTCCTTCTTGGCCTCGCGCTTGAGGTAGTCGGCGACACGGCGCGGCAGATGGATGCGCTCGCCATGGACGACCAGAAGCGGGCCGCGCTCGTCACGCGAGACCGTGACGGTGCCGCGCTTCGAAGGCTCATGCACGATGCGGTGCGGCACGCCGCGGATCGGGATTTTTATGCCGGGCCGCACTTGCGGGCGGGTAGGCACCTTGGCCAGGCGCTGCTCCAGCCAATCCTGGTGGCGGTCGAGGAATTTCTCCACTTCGCCTCGGCGCAGGCCGGGCGGCACGGTGACGCGAAGGCCCTGGCCGCCGGAATCGATGCGCAAAGTGAGCCGCCTGGCCCTGGCGCTTTCGACGATCTTCAGCGGCAGCGTGCGGCCGGCGACGCAGTGTTCGCGCTCCACCACAGGGGTGGGCTTTGGCTTGGTCAGATTGCGAAAGAAGCCGAGGGTCATGGCTGGACGATACGCGATTCGAAAAAAACGGCCAGTGGAGGGAAGCTACAAAGAGAACAAAAAAGAAACGGCGCCGCTGAACGCGACGCCGCATATCATACCGGAGCCTGTCGCGCGGCTTCAGTCGTCGAGCAGGTTCGTGCCCTTGCCGCGCTTGGCAGCGGGCTTGTCGTCCGAGCCGGTGGTGGTCGGCGCGGTATGCTTGTTGCGGTTGGCCATGAAGCGGTCGAACTCTTCCTGGTCCTTGGCGCGGCGCAGTTCGCGGGCGTAGTCGTCGAACTCGGTCAGCATCTCGTCCAGCTTGCGGCGCTCTTCGGCCAGGCGCTCGAGCTCCTTCTCGCGCCAGTCATCGAAGGCGACATTGCCGGTGCGGGCCGAACCGTGACCCCAGCGGGCCGCCTTGTCGGAGCCGCGGCGGCAGCCGGCGAAGATGCCGTCGGTCGCGCGGTTGACGTCGCGCTTGAAGCCTTCCAGCCGGTCGCCCCAGATGATGTAGGCGAGCATGGCGAAGCCGAGCGGCCAAAACACCATGAAGCCGATGACCATCAGCGCGATGGTGGCCGGCGTCCAGGCCGGACGGATCAATGCAGTCGTATTCATTTCTCCCAATCCTTCCATTGGAGACAGCCAAATCGGCTGCGTGGAATCGAAATGGGAAGGCGAAATGGGCTATTCAAGACAAATCCGGCCAAAACCGGCGAAGCTTCTGAAATGATTATCGCTTTTTGAGTTTTTCCAGGAAAAGCACTGCCATGCCGGCGATAAGCCCCCAGAACGCCGCGCCGACGCCGAAGAGCGTGAGTCCCGACGCGGTCACGGCGAAGGTGACGGTGGCCGGCATGCGGTCGCCAGAGTCATGAAGGGCTATCGACAGCGCATTGGCCAGGGGCGCCGTCAAGGCGAGCCCCGCGACCAGCACGATCAGGCTCTGCGGCAGCACGGCGAAGATCGCCACCAGCGAGGCGCCGAAGATGGCGAAGATGAGATAGGCCAGCGCGTAGAACGGCCCGGTCTTCCACCGCTCGGCCGGATCTGGATGGACATCGGGGCCGGTGCAGATTGCGGCCGAGATCGCCGCGAGATTGGTGGTCGCGGCGCCGAACGGCGCCGAGAGCAGCGAAAACAGTCCGGTGACGCCGATCAGCGGGCCGGGTTCGGGGTGATAGCCGGCGGCACGCAGCACCGCGAGGCCGGAAAGGTTCTGCGAGGCCATGGTGACCAGGTAGAGCGGCAAGGCAAGGCCGATGGTCGCCGATGCGGTGAATTGCGGCGCAATGAACGTCAATGTCGACAGTTCCGGCACCGGCAGGCTGCCGACGCGGCCGGTGAGGAAAGCGGCAAGGCCGCCGCCGATCAGCACCACCAGCACCGATAAAGCCGGATTGAACAGGCGGATGACGAAGAAGGCGGCGATCAGTGGCAGGATCAGCCAGGGATCGGCGGGAATGGCCTTCACCGCATTGACGGCGAAGCTGACCAGGATGCCGGCCAGCATGCCGGACGCCACAGAGGCCGGGATCTGCGCGATCAGCCGGGTCAGCGGCTTGAAGAGGCCGGTGGCGACCAGAAGGACACCGGTGACCATGAAGGCGCCCACGGCCTGCGGCATCGTGAAACCGCTGGAGGCCGCGATCAGGGCGAGACCCGGCGTCGACCAGGCGGTGATGACAGGCATTTTCGTGCGCCAGGACAGCCACAGGCATTCCACGACCATGGCAAGGCAGATCGCCGTCACGCCGCTGGCGGTCTCGATCTGGGTGGCGCCGACCGCCTTGGCGGCGGCGATGACGAGGGCCAGCGTGCCGCCGAAGCCGACGATCGCGGCGACGAAGGCGGATATCGGGATGGAGATGCGCATGGTCAGGCGGCCCGCCTGACCATGTCGGCGACGGCGCGCTGCAGCATATCGAGATCCTCGGGACGGGACAGGCGATGGTCGCCGTCGGGGATCAGCGACAGCGTCACGTCGTCGGCGGGAAGCATCGATGCGAGCTTCAGCGCATGGCTGGACGGCACGTCCGGATCGGCCAGGCCCTGCAATATGTGCACCGGACAGTGCGTGTCGATCGGTCCGGTCATGACCCGGTTGGCGCGGCCGTCCTCGATCAGCGCCCGGGTGTAGATATAAGGCTCGTCCGAATAGTCGGACGGCTCGGCAAAAAATCCCTTTTTAGAAAGATCGCGCCTCTGTGCCTTGGTCAGCACCGGTTCGATCAACTCGAATGTGAAGTCAGGCGCCGGCGCAAGCAGCACGAGACCGGCCACGCGGTCGTCGCCCGCCCGGCGCAATTCCTGCACCATGCGCAGAGCGATCCACGCCCCCATCGAGGAGCCGACCAGGACCTGCTTGCCTTTGCTGAAGCGCCGAAAGACGGCAAGGCTCTCGGCCAGCCATCTGGAGATCGTGCCGCCGGCGAATTCGCCGCCCGACTCGCCATGGCCGGAATAGTCGTGGCGCAGATAGGCGCGGCCCTCGCGAGCGGCCCAGGCGGCAAGTGTCTCCGCCTTCGTGCCCAGCATGTCGGACTTGTAGCCGCCGAGCCACACCACGCCGGGCGCCGCGCCCGGCGCCTGCCTGACGGCGATGCTCGATCCGTCCACATCGATGAAAACCGGAGCGCCGGCGGCCATGGGCTTGTCCTTTCCGCCGGTCTTTTGGCACAGGCGGTGGTTCAACGAAAAGTGCTCGCGGCATTTCTTTGCTTGGTGCAGACAATTGCAGGCGGCAGGTGATTTTCCGGCAGGGCTATGCTATTGACTCACACCCCGCGCTCACCACATAGGCGCGTCCACCTGTTTTGACTCTACAGAAACCCTGAACGAAACGGCCGAGGAGACCACGACCATTCGCAGACCTTTCAAAGCAGCGGCACCCACCAAGGACGGGCCGCGCTCCAACCGAGACATCCGGGTTCCCCGGGTCCAGCTTATCGACGCCGAAGGCCAGAACCGCGGCGATGTTTCCATCAACGACGCATTGCTGCTCGCCGAAGAGGCCGGGCTCGATCTGGTCGAGATATCGCCCAATGCGGTACCGCCCGTCGTCAAGATCCTCGATCTCGGCAAGCTGAAATACGCCAACCAGAAGAAGGCGGCCGAAGCGCGCAAGAACCAGAAGGTCATCGAGATCAAGGAGATCAAGATGCGCCCGAACATCGACAGCCATGACTATGAGACCAAGATGAAGGCCGTGCGGCGCTTCTTCGAGGAAGGCGACAAGGTCAAGCTGACGCTGCGCTTCCGCGGCCGCGAGATGGCGCATATGGAGCTCGGCATGCAGCTTCTGAACAAGGTGCGCGAGGAAGTGGCGACGATCGCCAAGGTCGAGGCGGAGCCGAAGCTCGAAGGCCGCCAGATGATGATGGTTCTGGCGCCGCGCTAAATCCCGCCAAAATCATGGTGCAGGGGCGTCCCGACGATCGGCGGGACGCCTGTTTTCTGTCCGATCGCGAGCAAATCGACGACCGAGTTCTTCGGTTGCGTGCAAATCTCGACGATCGCTTCGCGATCGCGAGCAGACGATCGGGTTTTCCTCATGGCCGATGAAGTGAAGTCCAAGCCTGCCAGGCAAACGCCAGGTCTCGGCGGCTATCAGTATATGCGCCGCGTTGTGCTGGCCGTTCTGATCGTGGTGCTGTTTGCCGCGCTTCTGTTCGGACAGTCGACTTTTCCGCCGGACACGCCGGTGCACGAAACGATCGAGATGTTCGGCGTGCTCTTGATTTTTCTCGGCATAGTCGGGCGATTGTGGTCGACGCTTTATATCGGGGGGCGCAAATCCTCCGAAGTGGTCACCGGCGGGCCCTATTCGATCACCCGCAACCCGCTCTACCTGTTCTCGACCGTGGCTGCTGCCGGCGTCGGCGCGCAGATCGGCTCGTTTTCAGGCATCATTCTCTTTGCGCTGCTGTGCGCCGGCGCGTTCCACATCGTCATCCTGCGCGAGGAGCGCTATCTGAAGGAAGTTCTCGGCGCCCCTTATGCGGCGTATCTTGCCAAGGTGCCGCGTTTCTTCCCGAACCTCCGGCTCTACCGGGAGGGCGACACCGGCAGCTTCAAGCCGCGCCTGTTGTTGAACACGCTGCTCGACGGCATGGTGTTCCTGGTGGCGCTGCCGGCCTTCGAGCTGATCGACGGCGCGCAACAGTCGGGGGTGTTGCCGGTGTGGTTCACGCTGCCCTAGGAACGGTAATCTTCAGGTGAGGCCGGCCTGCAAATGGCGGCTTCCTGCGCTTCCGGTGCTCACGTACTTTAAGTACGCTCCGCTCCGGTTCTCGGAAACCACCATTTTCGGCTCGGCCTGACCTGAATCTCAACCGTTCCCGCCGGCGCACATCGCGGACACCGCGTCGCATGGCTTGAGGTGTTGCACAGCAGCCGTCTTTGATCTATAGGACCGCGGTTCCAGAAAACCGCCCGGCAGGGCATGCCGTGGCGGTTTCATTTGCTTTTCGGGCTTTGGTCGGCCCGAAGCGAGAAAAGAAGCGCGATGGTGCGCCACCAATACGGAGTAGCAAAATGCCCAAGATGAAGACCAAATCGGCCGCCAAGAAGCGGTTCAAGATTACTGCCACCGGCAAGGTGCTGTCGGCTGCCGCCGGCAAGCGCCACGGCATGATCAAGCGTTCCAACAAGTTCATTCGCGATGCCCGCGGCACGATGGTTCTGGCTGAACCGGACGGCAAGAAGGTCATCAAGAATTTTCTGCCGAACGGCCTCTAATCCCTCGGCTTGGACAACGTATTAAGGAGATCATGACATGGCACGCGTAAAGAGAGGCGTCACCGCCCACGCCAAGCACAAGAAGGTCCTGAAAGCCGCCAAGGGTTTCTACGGCCGCCGCAAGAACACCATCCGCATCGCCAAGCAGGCGGTGGAGAAGTCGCTGCAGTATGCCTACCGCGACCGCAAGAACCGCAAGCGCTCGTTCCGCGCGCTGTGGATCCAGCGCATCAACGCGGCGACCCACGAGCACGGCCTGACCTATGGCCGCTTCATCGACGGTCTCAACAAGGCCGGCATCGAGATCGACCGCAAGGTCCTTTCGGACATGGCCATCCACGAGCCGCAGGCTTTCGCCGCGCTGGTGGCCAAGGCCAAGGTCGCGCTCGAATATCTGAAGAACACCACGCCGAATGCTTTTGAGAGCGCTGTCGCCTAAGCCAGCGCTTCCCAAGCATTTCTAGTACTGATTTGGGGAACCCGCGCTGGCACGGCTGGCGCGGGTTTTTCTTATGCCTGATCAAACCAAGATGGTGACGCACCACATGGGTGCTGTCCGCCCGAACGAAGAGAGTTTCGCCGTGAACGCCACTGCTGGAAATCTTGAAGCCCTGGAAGCTTCGCTGCTCGCCGAGATCGCGGCGGCCTCGGATGAGGCCGCGATCGAGGCGGTGCGCGTCTCGGCGCTGGGCAAGAAGGGCTCGGTGTCCGAAATGCTGAAGACGCTGGGCGCCATGAGCGCCGAGGAACGGCAGGTGAAGGGCCCGGCGATCAACGGCCTCAAGAACCGCGTCACCGAGGCACTCACCCGGCGCAAGGCCGAGTTGAAGGATGTGGCGATCGTCGCCCGGCTCGAGGCCGAGAAGGTCGATGTCACGCTCCCCGTTCGCCAGTCGCCGGGCGAGCGCGGCCGCATCCATCCGATCAGCCAGGTGATCGACGAGATCGCGGCGATCTTCGGCGATCTCGGCTTCTCGATCGCCGAAGGTCCGGATATCGAGACCGACCATTACAATTTCACGGCGCTGAACTTCCCCGAGGGACATCCGGCGCGCGAGATGCACGACACCTTCTTCTTCCAGCCGGACGAGAGGGGCGAGCGCAAGCTGCTGCGCACACACACCTCGCCTGTGCAGATCCGCACCATGGAGCGGCAGAAGCCGCCGATCCGCATCGTCATTCCCGGCAAGACCTACCGGCAGGATTCCGACGCGACGCATTCGCCGATGTTCCACCAGGTCGAAGGGCTGGTGATCGACAAAACCGCCAACATCGCCAACATGAAGTGGGTGCTGGAGGAGTTCTGCAAGGCCTTCTTCGAGGTGCCTAGCGTCAAGATGCGCTTCCGCCCGTCCTTCTTCCCGTTCACCGAACCCAGCCTCGAGGTCGACATCCAGTGCGACCGCTCGCGTCCGGGCGAAGTGCGCTTCGGCGAAGGCTCCGACTGGATGGAGATCCTGGGCTGCGGCATGGTGCATCCCAACGTGCTGCGTTACGGCGGGCTCGATCCCGACGAATATCAGGGCTTTGCCTGGGGCATGGGTATCGACCGCATCGCCATGCTGAAATACGGCATGCCGGATTTGCGCGCCTTCTTCGACGCCGACGTGAGGTGGCTCACGCATTACGGCTTCCGGCCGCTCGACCTGCCGACGCTGTTCGGGGGGCTGTCTGCATGACGGCACCTCACACCGGCGGCTGCCGTTGCGGCGCGGTGCGGTTCGAGGCCTCGGCCGAGCCGCACCACATCAGCTATTGCCATTGCGGCGACTGCCGGCGCGCCACGGGCGCGCCGGTGTCGGCCTTTGTCGGCTTCATGGCCGACCAGGTCGCGCTCGAAGGCAAGTCGCTGAAAAGCTACCGCAACGGCCCGGTGGAGCGCTCCTTCTGCGGCATTTGCGGCTCGCCGATCGCCTATGTCGATAAGCGGCTCGACAACAAGATCTATTTCATGCTCGGCGTCATGGACATGCCGGCCTATTTCAAGCCGACGCTGCATGCCTATGTGCGCGAGCAACTGCCCTTCCTGCACATGCCGGACGACCTGCCGAGACATCTGAAGACCAGCGTGCCCCGACCAGAAGGGCAAGGACCGAACGGAACAGAACCATGAAATTCACGCTCTCCTGGCTCAAGGACCATCTCGAGACCGACGCCTCGCTTGCCGAGATCGTCGAGCGGCTGACCGCGATCGGCCTCGAAGTCGAACATGTCGACGACAAGGCAGGCTTGAAACCCTTCGTCATCGCCAAGGTGCTGACGGCGGTGCAGCACCCCGATGCCGACCGGCTGCGGGTGCTGACCGTCGACACCGGCGACGGCAAGCCGCCCGTGCAGGTGGTGTGCGGGGCGCCCAATGCCCGCGCGGGGATGATCGGCGCCTTCGCCGCGCCCGGCACCTACATCCCGGGCATCGACGTGACGCTCTCGGTCGGCAAGATCCGCGGCGTCGAAAGCCATGGCATGATGTGCTCGGAACGCGAGCTGGAACTGTCGGACGAGCACAGCGGCATCATCGATTTGCCTGAGGATGCGCCGGTCGGCACCAGCTTCGCGGCCTACGCGCATCTCGACGATCCGGTGATCGAGATCAACCTGACGCCGAACCGGCCGGATGCGACCAGCGTCTACGGCATCGCCCGCGACCTTGCAGCGAGCGGGCTCGGACGGCTGAAGACAGCACCGGTGGAAGCGATTCCCGGCAAGGGCGCGACACCGGTCAAGGTCACGATCGAGGCGCCCGAGCTTTGCCCCGGCTTCGCGCTGAGGCTGGTCAAGGGCGTCAAGAACGGCCCGTCGCCGAAATGGCTGCAGCAGCGGCTGATCGCCATCGGGCTCCGGCCGATCAGCGCGCTGGTCGACATCACCAACTACGTCACCTTCGACCGCGGCCGGCCGCTGCATGTGTTCGACGCCAAGAAGGTCGCCGGCAACCTCGTCGTGCGCCGCGCCCGGGACGGCGAGAAGGTGCTGGCGCTGGACGGCCGCGAATACACGCTGACGCCCGAAATGTGTGTGATCGCCGACGACAATGGCGTGGAATCGATCGCCGGCATCATGGGCGGCGAGCATTCGGGCTGCGACGAGAACACCACCGATGTGCTGATCGAATCGGCGCTCTGGGATCCGATCACGACGGCCCGCACCGGCCGCGCGCTCGGCATCATCACCGACGCGCGCTATCGTTTCGAGCGCGGCGTCGATCCCCAATTCATGGTGCCGGGCGTGGAGCTCGCGACCAGGCTGGTGCTCGATTTCTGCGGCGGCACGCCGAGCGAGATGGAGGTTGCCGGCTATGCCGGACACAAGGCGATGGTCGTGTCCTTCCCGCTGTCGGAAGTGAAGCGGCTGACCGGCATCGAGGTCCCCAAGGCCGAGAGCCTCGACATCCTGACGCGGCTCGGCTTCGAGCCGCAGGGCTCGGGCGACGTCGTCAAGGTGACGGTGCCGTCCTGGCGGCCGGACATCGACGGCAAGGCAGACCTCGTCGAGGAGGTGATGCGCATCCACGGCGTCGACAACATCTTGGCCCAGCCGCTGACCTCGCATGACGCCGTCAACGGCAAGATCCTGACCACGCTGCAGGTGCGCACCCGCGCCGCCAAGCGAGCGCTCGCCGTGCGCGGCATGATGGAGGCCGTGACCTGGTCGTTCATCCCGGCCAAGCACGCCGAGCTGTTCGGCGGCGGCCAGACGGCGCTGAAGCTCGCCAACCCGATCGCCGCCGACATGTCCGACATGCGGCCTTCGCTGCTGCCCGGACTGATCGCCGCGGCGCAGCGCAATGCCGACCGCGGCATCGGCGACGTGGCGCTGTTCGAGGTCTCCGGCACCTATGAAGGTGACGCGCCCGAACAGCAGCGGCGAGTGGCAGCCGGCGTGAGGCGCGGTACGGCTAGGCTCGACGGTTCGGGCCGCAGCTGGGCCGGCAATGCCGGGCCGGTCGGCGTGTTCGACGCCAAGGCGGACGCGATCGCGGCGCTCGAGGCCTGCGGCGCGCCGGTCGACCGGCTGCAGATCGAGCCGGGCGGCCCGGCCTGGTATCACCCGGGACGTTCCGGCACGATTAAGCTCGGCCCCAAGACCGTGCTCGGCACTTTCGGCGAGTTCCATCCGAAGACGCTGGACGGGCTCGATGCGTCCGGCCCGATCTGCGGCTTCGAGGTTTTCGTCGACGCCGTGCCGGAGCCGAAGGCCAAGCCGACGCGCACCAAGCCGAAGCTGGAGCTGTCGCCCTTCCAGGCGGTGAAGCGCGATTTCGCCTTCGTCGTCGACAGGACGGTCGAGGCCGGAACGCTGGTGCGAGCAGCCTTGGCTGCCGACAAGAAGCTGGTCACCGGCGTTTCGGTGTTCGACGTCTTCGAGGGTGCCACGCTCGGCGAAGCCAAGAAGTCGATCGCCATCGAGGTGTCGATCCAGCCGGTCGAAAAGACGCTGACCGACGAGGATTTCGAGGCGCTGGCCAAGCGCATCGTCGAGAACGTCAACAAGCAGACGGGCGGCGTGCTGAGGGCATAGGCTTTCTTGGGATTGCCGGAAGGTGGCGAATCGCCTTCCAAAGGGCGATGGACCACCTCCGCTACTCCGGCCTTCCCTTCGAAACGCAACGCACGGCTTTCCTCGGCATCATCGCGGCCGACCCGCTGTTGGCCGAGACGCTGGCGCGGGCGCGGGCGCTTGCGCTGCCGGATTGGCTGGTGGCTTCCGGCGCGCTCTACAACAGCGTCTGGAACCATCTGACCGGCAAGCCGCCAGGCTACGGCATCAAGGACGTCGATCTGTTCTATTTCGATGATGCCGATCTCTCCTACGAGGCCGAGGACACGGTGATCCGCCGCGCGGCGGCGCATTTCGAGGGGCTGCCGCTGCCGGTCGAGGTGCGCAACCAGGCGAGGGTGCATCTGTGGTATCCGGTGAAGTTTGGTGAGGAATGTCCGCGGTATGCGAGTTCGAGCGAGTCGGTGAGCTATTTTGCGTCGAAGACGCATGCGGTTGGGGTGCGATACGGTGCTGACGGGGCGCTGGAGCTGGTGGCGCCGTTCGGGCTGGATTATATCTTTTCGTTTCGCATCACGCCGAACCGGGCGCTGGACAATCAGCGGACCCATGAGGCGAAGGGGAGAAGGGCCAGGGAGTGCTGGCCGGAGATTGAAGTGATGCCTTGGTAAGGGTGCAGAATAAAATAGGTCGGCGCGAGGCCCCCCTCTCTGCCCTGCCGGGCATCTCCCCCTCAAGGGGGGAGATTGGCAGTTTCGATGCCGGCGCTCCCTTGCAACGCAGGTGATTGACGAAAGCAGATGCGACATCGATCTCCCCCCTTTTGAGGGGGAGATGGCCGGCAGGCCAGAGAGGGGGGCCTCGTGCCGGCCTTTCAACAACGGGCGCCAAAGCGCCCTTCGTCTGCTACCCATTCACCAGCGCCAGCAATTCCTCCGTATAGCGCTTGCCGACCACCTTATCCGGCGACAATGCATCGCCGATCGCCGCAACCTCGGCCGCGCTCAACTCAATCCCGGCCGCCGCCGTATTCTGCTCCAAGTGGCGGATCTTTCTTGCACCGGGGATCGGCACGATGAAATCGCCCTGGTGCAGCACCCAGGCGAGCGCCAGCTGCGCCGGTGTCACGCCCTTTTCCGCCGCCATCTTCTCCAGCACCGCGATGACGGCGTTGTTAGCTGCCATCGCCTCGGCCTGGAAGCGCGGCAGAGTGAGGCGCCAATCGCCGGCGCCGAGCACATCGGGCTTGGCAATCGTGCCGGTGAGCAGGCCGCGGCCGAGCGGGCTGTAGGGCACGAAACCGATGCCAAGCTCGCGGCAGACGGCGAAGACCTCGTCCTCGGGATCGCGGCTCCACAGCGAATATTCACTTTGCACCGCGGCGATCGGGTGCACGGCATGCGCCCGGCGCAATGTCGCGCCGCTCACCTCCGACAGGCCCAGCGCCCTCACCTTGCCCTCGCGCACCAGCTCGGCCATGGCGCCGACCGTGTCCTCGATCGGCACGTTGGGATCGACGCGGTGCTGGTAGTAGAGGTCGATCACGTCGGTATCGAGCCGCTTCAGCGAAGCTTCGGCCACCGCCTTGACGTGCTCGGGGCGACTGTCGACGCCCGCCATGCGGTCGAGGCCGGTGCCTTCGTCGAGGATCTTGAAGCCGAATTTGGTGGCGATGGTCACCTTGTCGCGCACCGGCTTCAGCGCCTTGCCGAGCAGGATTTCGTTCTCGAACGGACCATAGACTTCCGCCGTGTCGAAGAAGGTCACGCCGATTTCGACGGCGCGGCGCAGCGTGGCGATGGCCTCGGCCTCCGGCTGGCCGCCATAAGCGAAGCTCATGCCCATGCAGCCGAGCCCGACGGGGAAGACTTCGAGTTCAGTTCCGAGTTTGCGGGTTTTCATCACGCATCTCCTTGTTGCGATGGGCAGGAAATAGGGCCTTGCAGTCCGTTCGATAATCGGCTCTCCTTTGCACGGCTTGTTCTAAAACATAGACCAATGAACCGCACCAACCTCTCGCAGCTCGCCGTGCTCGCCACGGTCGCCCAATGCGCCAGCTTTCGCGGCGCCGCGCGCGAGCTCGGCATCGCGCCCTCGGCGGTCAGCCACGCGGTGTCGAGCCTCGAAGCGCGGCTCGGCGTGCGGCTTCTGGCGCGCAGCACGCGCAGCGTCGCGCCGACCGAAGAAGGCGCGCAGCTGCTCGAACGGCTGCGCCCGGCGCTGTCCGAGATCGACCTGGCGCTGGAGACGGCGGTCGAGGCGCGGGACCGGCCCGCCGGCAATCTGCGGCTCACCGTGCCACGCACGGCCGCACACCTGACTCTGACGCCCAGGCTCGGCGCCTTTGCCGCGGCCTATCCCGATATCGTCCTGGAGATCGTCATCGAGGATCGCTTCACCGATGTCGTCGAAGGCGGCTTCGACGCTGGCGTGCGGCTCGGCGAAAGCCTGCAGCGCGACATGATCGCGGTGCGCATCGGATCCGACTTCCGCGGCGCGGTGGTCGGCTCGCAATCCTATTTCGCCTCCATGCCGAAACCGCGCCATCCGCGCGAGCTGGCCGACCACCGCTGCATCCGCTTCCGTTTCTCCAGCGGCATCCTTTACCGCTGGGAATTCGAGAAGGACGGCGAGGAGATCGAGATCGCGGCGCAAGGACCGCTGATCCTCGACGAGGACCACCTGATCGCCCAGGCGGCGGTCGACGGCGCCGGCCTTGCCTTCGTCTTCGAGCCCTATGTGTCGGCGCCACTGGCCGACGGCAGGCTGATCCGCGTGCTGGAGGACTGGTGCCCGTCCTTCGACGGCTTCTTCGTCTACTATCCGAGCCGCCGGCAGATGCGCCCTGCGCTGCGGGCGTTTGTCGATTTCTTCAAGGTGAGTGGCACCCTCCCCCTTGTGGGGAGGACTATCGCATATGGCACTCCCCCTCACCCAGCCTCCGCTTCGCTCGGCTGACCTCTCCCCAGGGGGAGAGGAGATTACCGGCGTCGGCGCCAGTCTCTTCTCCCCGTCGGGGAGAAGGTGGCCGCGAAGCGGCCGGATGAGGGGGCTGGCGCTGCCATATGCGATTGCCCCCTTGTGGGGAGGGTAAGGCTCCCGGAAGAAAGCCGGCGCCGGCTTCGTTCGCCTCGCATGCAACCCTTTACCAACACCCCCACCCGCTACGGCTGGGCGATGATCGTCCTGCACTGGCTGATCGGCGTCATCTTCATCGGCCAGTTCGCGCTCGGCGTCGTCATGGTGCGCACGACAAGCCAGCGCGCGTCCTTCGAGCTGATCCAGCTGCACAAATCCTTCGGCTTCCTGCTGCTCGGGCTGATCATCCTGCGCATCGCCTGGCGGCTCGGCAATGTGGCGCCGGCACTGCCCAGCTCGGTTGGCACGCTGGAGCGCAGGACCGCGCCGCTGGCGCATTTCGCGCTCTATGCCTTCCAGATCGCGCTGCCGCTCTCCGGCTGGGCGTTGGTTTCGGTGTCGACGCTGGAGATTCCGACCATGCCGTTCGATCTCTTCGTGATGCCCAATCTGCCGCTCGCCGAATCCGACGCTTCGGAGAGCTTTTGGACGTCCGCGCACTGGTATCTCGCCTATGCCGGCATCGGGCTGGTGGCGCTGCACATCGCGGCGGCGCTGCGCCACCATTTCCTGCTGCGCGACAATGTGCTGACGCGCATGATCACACCTTCGTCAGGCAGGGAATAGAACCGCGCCACCATTCGTTGGTGGGGCAAGAACGCAGAAAAGCGTATCTGCGGAAGGAAGAAACCCATGAACGCGCGTATCCTCGGATTGGCGGCCTTTGCCGCTTGCCTTGCCGTGCCTGCCGTTGCCGCGGTGGCGCTCAGCGACGCGGCCGGCAGCTACACGATCAGCCCGTCTGGCTCCTCGATCCGCTTCACCATCGGCAAGGCCGGCGGCGGCGGCTTCGACGGCGCTTTCGGCCGCTTCAAGGGCACGATCCGCATCGACAATGGCGATGTCGGCCGCTCCAAGGTCGACCTCACCATCTATCCCGAAAGCGTCGGCACCGGTCAGGCCCGCATCGATGCCTTCCTGCGCTCCGACGCGGTGTTCGACGCGGCCAACAACCCGGAGATCCAGTTCCGCTCGACCAGCGTGACGCGCACCGGTGACACGACGGCGGTCGTTACCGGGCGCCTGACGGCGCGCGGCAAGACGTTTCCGGAGAAATTCACCGCCGAGCTCGGCGGATTGAAGGGCGGGACCATCAAATTCCACGTCACCGGCAAGGTGCTGCGGTCGCGCTACGGCATGGATGTCGGCACGCCGCTCTATTCCAATGTCGTCGACTTCGACATGACGCTGACGGGGAAGAGGGGGTAGGCACAGCACATTTCCTCGCCCCCGCGAAGGCGGGGGAGAGGTGGCTCGGGCGAAGCCCGAGAACGGAGCGGGGGCGCCCTCCGCGACGGCAGAGCCTTCGCAGAATTGTGCTGTCGTGAAGCCGTCCCACTCCGAAGCTGCGTTCTACGAAGGCCCCTCTCCGTCCCGGCTTCGCCGGGCCACCTCTCCCCACTGCGTGGGGCGAGGAAGCGCGCCGCCTCCTGCATTGGCTTTTCCGTCGATTTCAGGCAAACCTCGTCGCCTGTAAACCGACATGGAGAAGCGTGATGTTCCGATGGGGTGTTCTGTCGACGGCAAAGATCGGCCGCGAGCAGCTTTTGCCGGCAATCGTGGATTCGGAGAACGGCGTCCTGT
>NZ_RZSA01000001.1:0-50143 GCF_003998075.1 Mesorhizobium sp. M2A.F.Ca.ET.037.01.1.1
CTCGATGCCGCCGCGTTGGTTGAGCATCTGGGTGTAGACGATCTTGACCGGCGCGACGCCTGTGCCTTCCTCCAGAAGCTCTGCGCCAACGACATGGACGTCGCGCCGGGCAAGATCGTCTACACCCAGATGCTCAACCAACGCGGCGGCATCGAGAGCGACCTGACGGTCTCGCGCCTGTCGGAGACGGCGTTCTTCCTCGTCGTCCCAGGCGCCACGCTGCAGCGTGACCTCGCCTGGCTGCGCCGCCATGTCGGCGGGCAGTTCGTTGTCGTCACCGACGTAACGGCGGCCGAAAGCGTGCTCTGTCTCATGGGTCCGGATGCGCGAAAGCTGATCCAGAAGGTCAGCCCGAACGATTTCTCCAATGAGAAAAATCCGTTCGGCACATTCCAGGAGATCGAGATCGGCATGGGCCTGGCCCGCGCCCACCGCGTCACCTATGTCGGCGAGCTCGGCTGGGAACTCTATGTCTCGACCGACCAGGCAGCACACGTTTTCGAAGCGATCGACGAGGCCGGTGCCGATGTCGGCCTGAAACTCTGCGGCCTGCACACGCTGGATTCCTGCCGCATCGAAAAGGCTTTCCGGCATTTCGGCCACGACATCACCGACGAGGACAATGTGCTGGAGGCCGGCCTCGGCTTCGCGGTGAAGACCGCCAAGGGCGACTTCATCGGCCGCGATGCCGTGCTGCGCAAAAAGGAAGCCGGCCTGTCACGCCGGCTCGTCCAGTTCCGGCTTAAGGATCCAGAGCCCCTGCTCTTCCATAACGAGGCGATCCTGCGCGACGGCAAGATCGTCGGTCCGATCACATCAGGCAATTACGGCCATCACCTCGGCGGCGCGGTAGGGCTGGGTTATGTGCCATGCCGGGGCGAGAGCGAGGCCGATGTGCTGGCTTCATCCTACGAGATCGAAATCGCCGGCGAACGCTTCGCGGCGGAAGCATCGTTGAAGCCGATGTACGATCCGAAGGCTGAAAAAGTGCGGGCCTGAGTTACAAACACCTATAGGAATGAGTGGATAGCTGCGCAACGCGTCTTCGCAAGGGATGCAGCTTCGATACGTAACGCGAGCAATTATACGTCAAGCGTCTAGGTGTCCGTATCCCCAATGCCGTCTCTTGTTGGGAGACCTTGAAAGTAGTGATGCTGGCCAAGGCCCGAGAGATATCAGCCCTAACCGCGGTGGAGCGGCTCAAGGCCTTGTAGGCAGACGTCCTCAGTACCGGTCCCTACGATCGACCACAGCCGTGGGTGGGTGGCAAGTCTTCAATAGGACCAATTTAAATGTGTCAGATCGGCGGTGGTAAAATGGGCGTGCGGATTTAAAGCCCGTTGCGTCCACCGCGCGTGGATCGCCCGGGCGGAACGTAAGTCATCGCCGCGAAAGGGCGACGGCGGGGTCCTTCACGAAAGTAGTTTCAGACTGTTCAGCATGCAGGGCGCCGGGGCACTGCGCGAGCACTTCTACTAAGCACGGGACAAGGTCGGTTCGCTCATTTCTTGCCTTCGTCGCTGTGAGCAGAGAGCGCAGCTGTGTCCATATCGATTGATCTTCCAGAGCTTGTTGGGCGGATTGAGGGGGCAGAGCTGCCCCCGTACTGGCAAATTTTTCCCGATTTCAAACCACTCACGGCCTTGGGGCTCGATATCACGCCTTGAATTCCTGAAAACAGGGCGCGCCGGGTGACGACGCCCGCCGGCTCGCTGCCGTCATAGACTGCGATCAGATCGCCGCCATCCGCAGCGGTGCTGATCACAGCGGAGAGCTTGTCAGTGGTTTGCACGCGGGGGAGCGCTTGGAATTTCTTTTCAGAAAGCGTCGCTATGCTGTCCCGCGGCTGCATGATCTTCCTGGCAGTGACGAGATTGAGCAGCGAAATGCCTGAGACGAAATCAGCGACATAGCGGTCCTTGGGCGCGGTTACGATGTCTTCCGGCGTTCCCACTTGAACGAACTTACCATCCTTCATGATCGCAATACGATCGCCCAGGCGAATGGCTTCGTCGAGGTCGTGTGTGATAAACACCGTTGTTTTCTGGACGACCTTCGCGAGGTCTAGGAACTGCTGTTGGAGTTGGCGGCGGATCAACGGGTCGAGCGCTGAGAACGGCTCGTCCAGTAACAGGATCTGCGGGTCTGCCGCCATGGCACGGGCAAGCCCCACCCGCTGCTTCATCCCGCCCGAGAGCTCGTCCGGGTAACGCTCGCCCCAACCGCTCAAGTCAACGAGCTTGAGGTTTTCTTCCGCCACGCGGCGGCACTCCTTGCGTGATTTGCCTCGGAGTTCGAGACTGAGGGAAACATTGTCGTAGACGGTGCGGTGCGGCAGCAGCGCCATGTGCTGGAAGACCATGCCGACCGTCTCTGAGCGAAGGGTCCGGAGTTCAGACGGCGAAAGTTTGTTGATGGCATTTCCGCCGATCCGAACCTCGCCTGCGGTTGGTTCGATCAGCCGATTGAGATGGCGGACAAGCGTCGATTTCCCTGAGCCGGACAGCCCCATGATGCAAAAGATCTCGCCGGGCTCGACCGAGAAGGACACATCGGCCACACCCAGAACGCAATCGAATTCTTCAAGGACTTGCCTCTTGCTGAACCCGCGATCGCGGGCCGCCGCGAGGGCTTTCCCTTTGCGCGTCCCGAAAATTTTCCACAAGCCGGAACAGACGATGGCGGGTATAGTCATGTGCGGAACTCTCGATAGTGTGTTGTGCCTATCTTCAGACCGTAATCGGCCGGCGGATGCCGCCGGCCGATTTAAACCTCAGAGCCTCACTTGGCGGCCTTGGCTTCAGCGATCCACTTTTCCCAATCAGCGTGGTGAGCGGCGATCCAGTCGGTTGCGTGTTTCATGATCTGCTCGTTGCTCTTTTCACCATTGGCAACCTTTTGATTTTCCGCGTTGACGTCCGCAATCGGGATCTGCACGAGCTCAAAGAATTTCTTGGCTTTCGGGTTGGCTTTCAGCCAAGTCGTATTGGCGATGATCTTCTGGTCGTTCACGGCGAAGCCAAGATTCCCGAGGCCTTCAACAACTGTGTTGCCGGTCTCCGCGTCAGGAAGAGAGGTGTTCTTGACGTTGAGCCAGACAACCTCCTTGCCTGGGCGGAGAATGGCAGATACCCACAGCGGCGTCCAAGTGTAGTACAGTGTCGGCTTGCCAGCCTTGATGCGTTCGATCGCGTCAGGAATGATGGCGAAATAGCCGCCTTGCTTTTCCTCGACGGTATCACGCAGGCCATAGGCGTCGAGCTGATGCTCGATCACGCGTTCGCAGCCCCACCCCGGTTCGCAACCGTAGAGGTCTGCCTTTCCATTCCCGTCGATGTCGAAAAGCTTGGCCTTCTCGGGATCCTTGAGGTCCTCAAGATACTTGATGCCAGTGGCGTCGGCCGTTTTCTTATCGATCAGATAGCCCTGCAGGCTGTTCTTGATTAGGGTGCCGACGCTCATCAGCTTTTCATCGCCGCCTGATGCTTTCCAGAAAGTGTCGTGAAGCGGAACCCAGTGCACCGCATAAAAGGTGAGATCGCCGTTAGCTACAGCGGTATGCGCCAGCTGAACTTGAACCTGGGTCAGGTCAGCTATGTTATAGCCGAGCTCCTTGAGACCCTCATCCACGACAAATGTCTGGAACAGCTCTTCTGTCGCTCCGCTCCAGGCCGGCATGACCTGATCTGCCATTGCCGGCACCGCATAGCCAGCCATCACGGCCATGGCCAGCGCCACACATTTTATCTTCATCGTTTCCTCCCTGTGTGAGCAAATTGCTCAGCTTCTGTGACTAGTTGTTAAGGTGACGGCCCTGAAAAGTCCCACCGGACCTTGATGCCAGAGCTCGCCCGGCCTTCGCTTCTGTGTCGACAGCGAATGCGTGAAGCGATCCAGCACGATGGCCAGCGCGACGATGCCCAGGCCCCCGACTGTCGCCAAACCCACATCAAGACGGCCTATGCCGCGCAGCACCGTCTGGCCCAGTCCACCAACAGCGATCATCGAACCGATGACCACCATCGATAGCGACATCATCAGCGTCTGGTTGATGCCGGCCATGACGGTGGGTAGCGCAAGCGGCAGCTGAGCCTTCCACAGAAGCTGACGCTCCGTAGCGCCGAAGGCGCGCATGGCTTCGATCACCTCTTCCGGTACCTGCCGTATGCCGAGGTTCGTAAGGCGGATCAGCGGCGCAACCGCAAAAATTACCGTAACGATCACGCCCGGCACGTTGCCGATACCGAAGAGCATCACAATGGGAACCAGGTAGACGAACGCTGGAATGGTCTGCATCCCGTCAAGGATCGGACGCATCACCACAAATACTCGCTCGCTCCGCGCCGCCCAGATACCGAGCGGAATGCCAAGCATCACCGCTACGACGAGCGAAGTCAGCACAATTGAAAGCGTCGTCATGGCGTCCTGCCAGACGCCGATGAGACCCATAAAGATGAGAGCGCCGACGATAACCCCGGCGACCTTCCGTCCGCCGAACTGCCAAGCCGCCAGGCCCGCAACGATGATCATCACGACCGGAGGAACCGAATGGAGCGCTATGCCGAACCACTGCAGTAGAAGGTCGAAGGGCGCCTTGACCGATTGAAAGAACGGCCTGTAGTGATCAACAACCCAGCGCAGCCCGATAGTCATCCAATCAGCGAGAGGGATTACCCCGCACTCAAAAGGATCTAGTATTCCGCACTTACCCATGTTGCTGTTCTCCAGAAGCTTTCTCGCTCGAAAACTTGCTACGCCACCAGGGTCCAGGGGAATATCGCGGCGTCGCGCTAAAGTTAGTTGTGTGCAATAGGTGCTCCGGATTCCGCAAGGCCCTACGGCAGGTAGAGCTACTCTTCTATTCCTGAGCAGGTCGCACCGTTACCGACAGATGCGCAGTTCTCCCTGCTTCATGGTGCCATCGTCCAGACTTCACCGTCCTGTTCACCCGACGACGTCCATCTGGACACCACGCTCCGGACCAGGCCTGCCCTCCAGTCGGCGTGCTCGACTGGAGCCTTCAGGCGGCGAGCCAGACGTTCTGCAGATCCATTTGAAACGTCGGGTGAATTACGTAGTTCTGGACCTTTTTGTTCATGTGACCGAAGAGGCTTTGCCAGAACGGCTGGATGATCACTCCGGAGTCCTGCAACACGTCCTCGATGTTCTTCATAAACTCTTTGCGCTCGGCAGCGTCACTCACGGAGAAGGCCTTCTTGAGCTTGGCGTCAAACTCGGGGTTTGAATAAGCGGTCTCATTCCAGGCTTCGCCAGTGCGATAGGCCAATGCAAGAACCTGAACGCCGAGGGGGCGCATGTACCAGACGGTCAGCGAATATGGGTACTTTGACCAGTCATTCCAGAATGTCGAACCCGGAAGCACAGTACGTTTGACCTTGAAACCGGCCTCGCGCAGCTGGGCCGCGATGGCGTCCCCGGTGTTTTTCTGCCAATCCTCGTCGATCGAGATCAACTCATGCTCGAAGTCTGTATGTCCGGATTGAGCAATGAGTTTCCTCGCGCCCTCTACGTTCCGGCTCTTTTTGGGCAGAGCATAATATTCCGGATGAATTGGGCTGACGTGATGGTTTTCGCCGACCGTTCCCCGCCCTGCATAGCCGAGTTGAAGGACAGCGTTGTTATCGACCGCCATCTGCAGCGCGTTTCGGACCTTCTTGTCGTCATATGGTTTGTGGGCGGTGTTGGTGCGGCACACGAGCGTCGTTGCCGTTGCGACTTCCGATTTTACCAGGTCCATCTTGTCCAGAATGTCGATGAAGTCAGCCGGAGTCTCCAGATTGAGATCGACCTCCCCGGACTCGAAAGCAGCCACCGTCGCCTGGAAGTCGGTCCCATAATCGACGAACTGCACGCCATCGAGCAACGCCTCGCCGCCCCACCACTTGCCATCCTGCCGGCGTTTGACTTCAGCCTTGCTGCCGACCAAGTAGGATACCAGTTCAAATGGACCCGTCCCAATCGGCTTCGTGACTGGGTCGGCGCCGCCGGCATCGAAACTGGGGTGGACGATCAGCCCGGGATAGTCGGTGAAATTCGCGATTATGGCGATGTCGGGGTCGCTTAGCTCGAGTTTGACGGTATAATCATCGACCTTGACGATCGCTCCATCTCTCGCCTTGCCGTTCTTGGCATCGATAAGCCCCCCGACACGAGCGGCCATCGAGTTGCCCGAGACGCCCTTCTCGCACCACCGGGTTATGTTGAAGATTACGTCATCGGCGTCGAATGTATCGCCGTTGTTCCAGGTGACGCTCTTCCGGACGTGGAAGACATACTCCGTCGCGTCCTCATTGATCTCCCAGCTTTCCAGCAGAACAGGTTCGAACGTGAACTCATGTGTGTAACGGACGAGCGGCTCCAGCCAGCAACGAGAGATGTTGGCAAGTTCCACCCAGTCATAGGTACGCGGGTCTTTCTGCGCCTTGACGGGCATTGAGACGCGCAGAATTCCGCCCTTCTTCTGTTCAGCGGCGCGCACCGATTGGGGAAATGCCACGCCGATCAGGCTATAGGCCATCGCACCCGAGGCGCCGAATGTACTTGCAAGCGCAAGGAACTCACGCCGGTCCATCGTGCCTGCTTTGACCTCGCTCGCCATCTTATCGATGGAAGCTGGAACGCGATCCCCATTGCTTCTGAAAAACGCCATGTTTCTTCTCCCTAATTTTATTGTTCCCGGTCCATTTATTCATGGGCGCCTGGCTGGACTTAGGCGAGGCTCGGGGAAATATCCTCCTGGCGTTTCGCCACAAACGCATCGAGTTCCTCGCGGACGGCAGGGTCCATCGGCGGCTGCTCGTAGCTCGCGATGATTGCTGTCGCCTTCTCCCTGCAGCGCTGTGCCATGTCCTTGGAACCTTTGACCTTCCACTGCTCGTAGCTTAGGTAGTCGAGGATCTCCGGCGCGATGAACGCGTCCTTGAAGCGCTTGAGCGTGAAGGAATCTCCGAGATAGTGGCCGCCGGGTCCGATGCGGCGGACGGCTTCGAGCGCATCCTCGAAATATTCGAATGATATGCCCCGCGCGTATTTCTCGATGAGCAGGTTCTGTTCAGCATCGGCGATGAACTTCGCCATGCAGCACACCAGACCGGCTTCATCCCAGCCGCCGGCATGCATCATAAGGTTGGAGCAGGCGCTGGCGCCGGACATGTAGGCGATGGCTGATTCATAACCGGACTGGGCATCGAAGGTTTTGGCGGAGGATTGAGACGCAGTGGTTCGCCACGGCACGTTATAGCGCCTTGCCAGTTGTCCGATGACGGCGTTGATCAGAGTAACTTCCGGCATGCCGGACATGGGGGCGCCGCTGCGCATCGACACCGAGACGGAATATTGACCGTAGATCATCTTGGCGCCTGGCGCGGCAAGCTGAGTATAGGCCAGCGCGGCGAGCGCCTCCGCATTCAACTGGGCGATCGTGGCGGGGATGTCGGCGGGAGTGTTGGCGGCGCCGAGCACGAATGGAGACAGCAGCACGACCTGGTTCGCGTCGGCGAAGGCGCGAAGCCCTTCCAGCATGGTCGAATCCCAGACAAGCGGCGAGTTGCCCGACACGTGACCGATCATCACCGCGTTCTGATCCATGAATGCCTTGCCATGCACGATCTGGCCCATCGCGATCGAGTCGTCGGCACGTTGCTTTCCGGTCGTCAGACCGAAGAAAGGCATGTTGGTTTCCACCAGGCTCGAATGATTGATGTGCAGATGGCGCCATGGCACGGCGATGTCGGTCGGCTCGCAGGTGAACCCGCCCGCGATATGGAAACCGGGCAGCATCTGGGTCAGCCGGTTCATGTTCCGGAGATCCTCGATCGTGGATGCGCGCCGCACGCCCTGAAGATCGCGGATGTTTGGCGCACCCTGCATGACGCCGAAAGTCATTGTATCTGGCGCGATCTCGAAACGCTGTGACGGATCGCGAGACGTCATTTCAAAACGGGAAGGGGCCTTGGAGATGAGATCCATGACCATGTCGGCCTCGAGGCGAACGCGGTGTTCACGGACATCCGCCCCCGCCTCTTTCCACTGCCTGATCGCTGTCTCATCTCTGAATTCGATCCCGATCTCGCGTAGGATCGCCAGCGAAGCCTGATGAATGCGCTCAAGCTGTTCGGCGTTGACGGCCTCCACAGGTCGAATTCCGTACTTGATAGTCGAGACACGCGGCCTTCTTTCAGCCTCCCGTGCCGCAACCACCGAAGACCGGCCTCCGCGGCGTCGGTTTGCGGGAACGTCAGTGTCCATTCAGAGCCTCGCCCGCGATAGCGGAACGACCGGCGTCCCGCATTAAAACACTCGTGGCCCCGCCGTCTAAGAAGGCGTGCCGGATTTGTATCTTGCTGATGATAGGCGCGGGCAATAGCCTTGAGAATGCGCAAAAGGTTTCGCTAGTCTTAAACCCACTTTATGTCCAAGTCCCTCGGGCGAAAGCTTTTTGCGATCCCATCACACCACTAGAGCAGTTCGCGTTTTATCTGATTCGGGATTCCCAAGGATGAGCAAATCAGATTTGATGTTCTGACCGTTGGAGGTCGGGACTGACGAAGGCTTATTCGATGGATCTTCGGGAGCGAGCACTGGCCCGACTTGAAGAGGGCGAGACGAGCCGTGAGGTAGCTGCGGCTCTGAGGGTGGCGGTGTCGAGCGTGATCAAGTGGGCGGCGCGCAAGCGTCGCCTTGGCAGTGCGGCACCTGGCAAGATGGGCGGTCACCGGCCCTATCTGATCGATGGGAGCATCGTGCTTTCGTCCTGGGCTAGGTCGAGCGAGATGCCAACGTGACGCTTCATCAGTTGACGGCGGCACTGGCTGAACGTGGTCTCATCATCCACCCTGCGAGCGTCGGTCACTTCCTGCATCGCGAGGGCAAGAGTTTTAAAAAACCCATTCTGCCGGCCGAGCAGTTCAAGCCCAAGCTGATGCGCCGGCGAGCGCAATGGATGCGCTACCAGACCCGCATTGACCCTACGCGCTTGGTCTTCCTGGATGAACCATGGGTCAAGACAAACATGGCGCCATTGCGCGGCTGGGGTGTGCGCGGCAAGCGGCTGATGGCCCACGCACCATATGGCCATTGGAAGACCATGACCTTCATCGCCGCGCTACGCCATGATCGGGTTGGAGGCGCCTTGGGTCATTGACGGCCCTATCAATGCGCAGGCCCTCCGTGCCTATGTCGCAACCGAGCTCATCAAAGCCCTGAAGCCGGGGGACATCGTCATTCTCGACAATCTCGGTTCCCACAAAGGCCAAGCCGTCCGCGATATCGTCAGAGCTGCTGGGGCGCGGCTCTTCTTCCTGCCGCCCTACAGTCCAGATCTCAATCCAATCGAGAAGCTGTTTGCTAAGCTCAAGCACTGCATCCGACCGTGCCGCCAAACGATCACAACGCCATCGCCCACACCCCAGGTCAGCCCAAACGAATGCAACAACTACATGGAAAGCGCAGGCTATAAGTCAACCTAAATGCGAACTGCTCTAGGACTGCAGAACCTGTGGACGTCGTTCCGCTATTCCTCTCGTGCCGTTCGGACTAATGCTGCCCGGGCCGGCCGCGTACGGTCGTTAGGCTCCCCCTTTCCAGGCGCGTATGGGATGGACTTTCGCGATCCCTCGCTGCGGGCATCGTGTCAGCGCAAAAATTGAATGCTCCTACGAGCGGCTTTAAGCTTGTCATGAAGATGGTCTATGTCGGGCAGCAATC
This sequence comes from Mesorhizobium sp. M2A.F.Ca.ET.037.01.1.1, assembly GCF_003998075.1. Classification (NCBI taxonomy): domain Bacteria; kingdom Pseudomonadati; phylum Pseudomonadota; class Alphaproteobacteria; order Hyphomicrobiales; family Phyllobacteriaceae; genus Mesorhizobium; species Mesorhizobium sp. M2A.F.Ca.ET.037.01.1.1. The sequence continues at coordinate 9,727 of NZ_RZSA01000001.1, forward strand.
TTTCGCCTGTCAAAGCACTAGCGTCTGGAATAAAGAGCGGCTGATTGCAGTAGAGTTCTTCGAACAGGCCTGAGAATTGAACCATCTGACCAGGAAGTGGCATTCAAATCGCGATTGCGGCGTGGTTGCTTGCGCATTCCGTGCCCTCATTGGCAAATAGCCGTTTGGACGGACAATTGAAGGTGCGCCCATGCATCGGCACGATCGACCTCGGAGCGTTTCTATCACGACTCGCGGCTGTTTGAAGATGTCCTTGGGTAAATTATGAACAAGGGGAAAGGTTCTCGACATGACGTTGCCCGATCAGTTCAAGCGCACTGTAGTCATTGCGGTGGATTTACATGACTGCATCGAAGCGGATGGGGCATGGTCGATCTACAATCGAGAAGAGCTGCTGCGGAGTGCCAAGACAGCTCTCCGATGCATGCCGTGCAGCGGGGCTGCCTATTGTCTATACACAGAATTGGTATGATCCAAGAGGAGTAGACGCGCTACGTCACGAGGCTTTGAACGGCGGACGCCCATCACATAGCGTCGGGCAGGCTGCCGAGATTCATCGTGGACCTGAAACCGGAAGCTAGCCTTGTACGAAAGCAGCGTCCCAGCGCGTTCTACAACACGAATTTGGAGATTTTGCTGCGCCGATTGAATGCGGACCATCTTATAATGTTCGGAGCTTAAGCGAGGTTTGTTTGGAAACGACAGTGTGAGACGCGATTTCGCGCGACTACCGCATCAGGATTTTCAAGGATGCCTGCGGCACCGCGACTGAACTGATGCATATGACGCCATGCTTGACTTGGCCAACTGGCTTTACGCAGGCTCGGTGATCACCGCGGACAACCTAAAGAGGGCTCTGGAGGGTATGCCAACAAGGATTGGCGCTTCGATAGGCCCACTGCATTTGCTTACACACTGGAAAACGTTAAATCCTCTCTACAGCTCCCTTTGAGAGAGACGGCCTCTCAATTGGAAGCCTTTTAAGCAGGCCTATCGCGAAGCCAACCGCCGGCGCGTCAGCCGATCCGGGCAGTAAAAGTTGGGTGGACAGAACTGGGCGGTCAGTTCACGCCGCTGCTGCATAGGGAGGAACCCGGTTCGCGGCACTGCTACAGTTGCCTTTCAGGTTCTGTCATGTGCGGATCTTAACGCGTCACGTTGAGTTCGCTGGCCGCGTTCTCGTACTTCATGCGCGGCCACCGGTCCACGGCGAGAAGCGATTACCTCGGGTGAAGATTGTGAGGCTTGATATCAATCAGGTCTATACCCGACGCCATCCTTTCAGTCTACGAGACGCCCGGAATATGGTTTATTCGAAAAGAGTTATTCTGGGCTTGCGTGCCGCGACAATCTTGGTCGGCGATAGGTATCGAGTAGCCACATCGACAACGGGTTTGACCGGAGTAGATCAACTTGGAACACAAAATAGAGGCGTCGACGTCTAACATTATGCCTGCTCAATTCGCGAGAAGCTTGTATTACGACATGGCGCGTATCAGGCAGTTTGAGAACCGGGTCGTCACCCTAGTCGATGACAACGAGATCGCCGGCGTATGTCACGAGTACAGCGGGCAAGAGGCGGTTGCGGTTGGTATTTGCGGCGCACTCACGACTTCAGACATCGTCACAAGTACCCATCGAGGGCATGGCCACACACTGGCGAAGGGCGGCGACGTTGGCAGAATGTTTGCTGAGCTGCTCGCGCGAACGGGCGGATACAATAAGGGTCGCGGCGGATCCATGCACATTGCTGACGTCGGGATTGGAATATTTGGGGCGAATGGTATCGTCGGCGCTGGAGCCCCTATAGCCTGTGGTGCGGCTCACAAATTCAAAGCTGCTCGCGAAAACCGCGTTGCTGTTTCATTCTTCGGCGACGGAGCAATCAACCAAGGGGTCCTCCACGAGGCGATGAACCTCGCGGCGATTTGGGATCTTCCTGTCATTTTCGTCTGCGAGAACAATCAGTACGCGATCTCGACGCCTCTCAAAGAAGTCACGATCCTAGACCCTTACGTTCGCGCCCAATCCTACGGAATGCCTGGTGTGTGCGTCGATGGCATGGACGTCGAGGCCGTTTATCACGCTGCTCTCACTGCTACGGAACGCGCTCGGACCGGCAAAGGCCCAACGTTCATTGAGTGTCAAACCTATCGCTACTTTGGGCATTATACAGGCGAGCGTCACATGAAGATGAACTATCGATCTCAAGAGGAAGTCGATCGCTGGAAGTTGCGGGACCCTATCAAGATCTGGGCGGCGCGTATGATGGAAAGTGGCTTGTGCGCTCAAGAAGACATTGAAGCTATCGATGCCGAGGTCAACATTGAGATCGATCGGGGCGTCGAGTTCGCTAGGAGCAGCCCCCCGCCGAACCCGGCCGAGGCTCTCGATTGCATGTATGCCGTGCCGTATCCGAACACTCCGGCATGGGGAGTAGAGCCGTGAGACAGCTGAGATTTCTTCAGGCCATGAACGAAGCCTACCATCAGGCCATGGGGGCAGATGAGAGTGTCATGATTATCGGGGAGGACATTCGAGGTGGAATTCGCGGTGAGACGAAAGGCCTCCATGGCGCTTTCGGCGATCTCCGCGTACTCGACACACCCATTTCCGAGGCAGCGTTCACCGGCTTCGCTACGGGGGCGGCTTTGGCCGGTTTGCGCCCAATCGTTCAGTTTCAAGTTCCCTCACTGATTTACGTCGCATTCGACCAGCTAGTCAATCAAGCGGCGAAGATGCGATTGATGTTAGGAGGTCAAGCAAATCTTCCAATCACTTACACGCTTATGGTGTCTGGATCGCGGGGTGGAAACGCGGGCCAGCACTCAGACAATCCCTATCCGTACCTCCTACACGCTGGCTTCAAGGTTGTTTGCCCTTCGAATGCCTACGACGCCAAGGGCCTCATGATCCAGGCGATCCGCGAAGACGACCCCGTCGTTTTCATAGCATCAGCCATGTCGCTTCCGCAAAAGGGTCCGGTGCCGGAGGAAATCTATGCCGTCCCTTTCGGTTGCGGTGACGTTAAGCGTGAAGGATCCGATGTCACAGTCATTGCTATCGGGCATTTAGTGCCCGAGGCTCTAGCTGTCGCTGAGCGCCTCGCCCAGGAGAAAAACATCAGCGTCGAAGTGTGGGATCCTCGGTCTCTCTTGCCGCTTGACAGGGAAGGGCTGTTGAAGTCCGTCAAGAAAACTGGCCGCGTCGTAATCTACGACGACACGAACCGTACTTGTGGGTTCGCCGCCGAATTGAGCGCAATAATAGGGGAGCTGGCGTTTTCATCTCTCAAGGCCCCGATCAAGCGTGTCACGCGAGCTGACGTTCCTATGCCGTTCAATCTTGCGCTCGAAGCTGCTGTTCTGCCGAAGCCGCAGCAACTGGAAGACGCGATCTTAGCCGTAAGGAGCTATGCTCATGTTTGAAGTTCGTATCCCGAAGATGGGTGCATCGACGGTCGAGGTTGATCTTACGAAGTGGTATGTTTCGGTCGGCACCTCGGTCGTTCCGGGTCAGATTCTAGCCGAAGTGGAGTCGGAAAAAACTAACATTGAGATAGAGGCGGAGACCGCAGGCGTGGTTGCCGAAATCCTTGTTGATGAAGGGTCAGCGACGGAAGTCGGAATCGTCATCTGTCGCATCAACACCGGGCAGTAGAAAAGAATCACGGTTCGTTACTTATCTGACTAAACTTCAGAACCTCCGGCGATTTAAGTGCCACTCCTGGCTGCTTACGTCTGCATACCCATTGGTTAGTATTCGGAGTCAACTGCTCGTTGCTGTAGGACTACCATGACGCGGGACAAACGCTTCGAAGGCAAGACGGTTTTGATTACTGGTGGAGCTCGAGGTCAAGGTGCGGCGGAAGCCGTCCAAATCGCAACGGAGGGAGGGCGGGTTGTCATCGGCGACCTCCTAGACGAGCAGGGCGAACAACTTGCAGCGACTATTGGTGAAAAAGCGTCATACGTGCATCTCGACGTCACTAGCGAGCAAGACTGGCGAAGCCTGATCCGCTGTCTGGAGGGGGAGGGGACGGGACTTCATGGTCTGGTCAACAACGCGGCGATTTATGAACCCGTGCCAATGAGGGATTCGAGCGTCGCGCTCTTCGAAAAGCACTTCCGTGTGAATCAGTTGGGTTGCTTCCTCGGTATGCGGGAAGTCTCACCTCTGATCGAGGCATCCGGCGGTGGCGCAATAGTAAACATCTCGTCTGTCGCCGGGATGCGCGGAAGTCGAACTTGTATGGCCTACTCCGCGACGAAATGGGCCCTTCGAGGCATGACAAAATGCGCGGCCCTAGAGCTTGCGCCAGCAGGAATCCGCGTCAATTCTATCCACCCCGGGTGGGTGGAAACCGACATGCTGCTCGCCGAGGATCCGTCCGACAGAGAGCGCCAGTACGCGCTCATTCCGCTCAAGCGGGCCGGGACGGTCGACGAGGTGGCCGACCTCGTTCTCTTCCTGCTCTCGAACGAGAGCCGCTACATTACCGGGGCGGAGATCGCGATCGACGGAGGACTGTTGCTGTGAGCATTTGAGCCTTCTTAGCCCCAACATCCGTTCAGCTCGAAGATTTTTCCGCTTCGTACCCCAAGCAGAGCAGCCCGAACCCGCAAACCGCTAGCCCGCTAGATACCTCAAAAGCCACAGTAGAGCCGATGCCTATCAACGTCAGAATGCCGGCCTTCGTTTCCGATATGGGAGCAGCCACCATTGTAAAATGGATGTTCAACGAGGGGGACGACATAAAGGCCGGAGATGTTTTGGCTCAAGTATCAAGCGGTAGCGATACAGGTGAGATCAAGGCCGCTGCCGGCGGTACTCTGGAAAGGATTGTCGTTCCGGAAGGCGCTAACGGTCTAAAAGTCAGGGACCTGGTCGCCGTTCTTGCCATAAAGACTGAAGCTGGTTCGGTTGCCGCAGCCCCTGGACAACGGTCCGACGCGCCTGGAGGCCCTGCTCCTGCAGCGTCGTCTGGAAGCAAAGGTGCCAAGGACGACGCTGTTCTTAAGCTGTTTGAGGGCGGATCATATGAACGCATACCTAACGACGGGATGCGAAGGACGATTGCACGTCGTCTGCTGACCTCGAAGCAAACCATTCCGCATTTCTATGTCGCAGTGGATTGCGAGATCGATCAGCTTCTAGGACTGCGCTCCCGACTCAACGGTGCGGCGCCTAGGGCCGCGGACGGACTGCCGGTCTACAAGTTGTCCGTCAATGACATGGTGATAAGGGCCTTGGCGCTTGCGCTGCGTGACGTTCCGGACGCGAATGTCTCCTGGACCGAGGGCGCTATTCTTAAACACCAGCACGTCGACATAGGGGTAGCTGTCTCGATCGCAGGCGGTCTGATCACGCCGATCATACGCAAGGCTGAACAGAAAACACTTCAAGTCATTTCCGCCGAGATGAAGGACCTCGGCAAACGCGCGAGAGATCGCAAGCTAAAGCCTGAAGAATATGAAGGCGGCACGACATCGATCTCGAACATGGGCATGATGGGGGTCAAAGAGTTCGCTGCCGTGATCAATCCCCCCCACGCTACGATTCTGGCAGTCGGTGCGGGCAGACAGCATGTAGTCGTCAAGAGCGGTTCAATGGCCATCGCAACGGTGATGAGTGTTACCCTTTCCATCGACCATCGCTGTGTGGACGGCGTGCTCGGAGCAAAGTTGCTGCAGATATTTAAGAGCTATATTGAAAATCCTATGAGCATGGTCGCCTGAGCATGAGGTCCAAGTTTGGCAACTAGACGCTTGCGTTATGGCCGGCGAAGGTAGCGTATTCGCGATCTTGCGCATGAGCGGCTGGACATAAGCTGGGTTTACGGCCAGCGAATCCTTTTGCGCATTCTCAGGACAATTGCTGGCGCCTATCATTGCAAGCCAATTGGCCAGGCTGCCTATACGGGTTGTTTCTGCGGCAGAATGTTGATCCCTGTCGGACGGTGCTGGACAATGTCATTCCGTATCCGTGTCGCGGGGCCGTTTTAGTGATGATAGCCGGCAGAGTGGCACAGACCCGCAAAAGCAACAACGGGCGCCACCCGTATCGGGATCATGATCCCGGTCAATTTATTGGGGCGAGGCCAACATACAAACTTGGATCAAAGGCAGCATGGATTATCTGAAGAAATTCGACCTGTCCGGCAAGCGTGCAATTGTAACCGGAGGGGGGCGCGGTATCGGGCTTGAAATCGCTCACGCTCTCGGCCAAGCGGGCGCGTCAATTGTCATCGCGGACTTGGACGCGAATAGCGCTGCTGCCGCTGCGGCCAAACTCGCATCATGCGGTATCGCGGCAAGTCATCGCGGCATCGATGTGGCAAAGCCGGATGCGGTTACGGCGCTCGCCGACGAACTGAATGCCGAACAGCCGATCGACGTCCTTATTAACAATGCCGGTATAGCCCGGATAACCGAGGCCCTCGACACTTCCGACGCGGACTGGCTGGCAACGATGCGGGTCAATTCGGATGCTGCATTTTGGTGTGCGAGGGCCTTTGGCCGGCACATGATCGCCCGTCGCTGGGGCAACATCGTGAACATCGGATCCATGTGCGGCATGATAGTGACGCAGCCACAGAACAACACCGCCTATATTACCAGTAAGGGCGCCATTCACATGATGACGAAGTCGCTGGCCTGTGCCTGGGCAAAGCATAATGTGCGAGTAAATGCGGTAGCTCCAGGATATGTTACAACAGAGATGACAATTTCCCCGAGGAATGAAAGCTCATTTCAGTATGATCGATGGTTAGAGCAGACTCCGCTGGGAAGAATGGGCGAGTCCCATGAAGTTGCATCCGCGGTGCTGTTTCTTGCCAGCCCTGCATCAAGCTATTGCACGGGAGCCATCCTGTCCGTTGATGGCGGCTATACATGTATGTGAGCGACGGATAATTCATTGGAAGTGACTAACTGCCGCGTCAGTAAGATGTCACTTCAGAATCAATATAAGCGTATCGATTTGGGGGAGTGGAATGTTGGTGCAGGTGCGTCGGGTGCGGAGCCACCTAAGAGCTTAAAATCGTGGCGTGAAGGATAACTTGGACGTTCGGGTTTTAGAGAGAGATCTCGTTGGGGAAAACGGGCCATGGCCTGCTATTTGGCGCATTAACCGCCGCTGATCCGCCTGCATCCGCCGGCCGGTCGCGGTTGCGGGAAGAACATCCGCTGGCTGGCCGGAGTCAAATAAAGTCGTATAGCCGGACGATGCGTGACGATCCTGCGCAACCGCGGAATACGGATCTCCATTGCGAGATTTGTCGGGCTATCACTAAAGGCTGAGAGGTGCCCCAGATAGGCTGATGGGAAGTTGATGGCAAACTAGGCTCGGTGAGGCGACCGGTCTCACGCCACCATGACATCCCGCCGCTCGGGTGTTGGGCCGAGCCTTGACGCGCTCCATGCGAGAGCCAAGTTGACCTAAGTCTGCGCGAAACCTGTCACTCGGGACTAAGGCTAGCGAGCGCAACGTTTGATATGAATCGGCTTTATGCCAGTCGCGAGCTTTTCAGTCTGCGACTCTTCAGCCTCGTCGTCTATTCGAGGTGAGGACGAGGACGGCGCTCGCAACTTGGTCGCCGGTCCCCCTTCGACGAACACGGGTATCCCTGCCACCGCTTTTGTTCCAGCAGGTTACCCGCCGCCTTCTTGCTGAACCTCAAGGGCAGTTCGGCAAGCGCGAACGCATATGAGGATTGGACCATGGATGACATCCGCGTTGTTACCGACTTCCCCCGCAAAGTGCGCGAGATCGAGAATGTCTGGATCCCGATGCCGGACGGGGTAAAGCTCGCTGCCCGCCTCTGGTTGCCGGAGGACGCCGAGGCGGACCCGGTCCCCGCCATCCTCGAATACCTGCCCTATCGAAAGAGGGATGGGACTGTGGAGCGCGACCAACTCACCCATCCATACTTCGCCGGGCATGGCTATGCAGGTGTGCGCGTGGACATGCGCGGTTCGGGTGATAGCGAAGGGGTCTGCAGGGGCGAATATCTCAAACAAGAGCAGGACGACTGTCTTGCCGTGATCGAATGGTTGGCGAAGCAATTATGGTGCTCAGGCAGTGTCGGTATGATTGGCATCTCCTGGGGCGGGTTCAACAGCCTTCAGGTTGCTGCCCGCCGTCCGCCAGCCCTCAAGGCGATAATCTCGCTGTGTTCGACCGACGATCGATACCGGGATGAATGTCACTATTTCGGCGGCGCGCTTATGTGCGAAAATTTGATGTGGGGGGCAGCGGCTTGGGCGATTGCCATGACCCCGCCCGATCCAGCTCTTGTGGGAGAACGCTGGCGTGAGATTTGGGAAGAGCGGCTCAACGGCAACGGGATCTGGCTGCAAGACTGGTTCGCGCACCAGCGTCGGGACGATTTCTACAAGCATGGTTCTATCTGCGAGGACTATTCCAACATCGAGATTCCTGTCTACGCGGTGGGTGGCTGGGCGGACGCCTATCCCAACGCCATCTTGCGCATGCTCGAGAACCTGCCGGGACCTCGCAAAGGCCTGATCGGCCCTTGGGCTCATAAGTATCCTCACATCGCCATGCCCGGGCCTCGCATCGGCTTTCTCCAGGAATGCTTGCGCTGGTGGGACCAGCATCTTAAAGCCATCCACACCGGCGTTGAGGACGAGCCGATGTTGCGCGCGTGGATTCAGGATCCTTTGCCCCCCGCCGCCATCTACGACGAGCGGCCAGGCCGTTGGATCGCTGAGCCTTCCTGGCCGACGGCGAGCATTGTCGAAAGACGGCTGTCGCTCTCACCGGGACTTCTTGCCGAAGGAGATGGCAGTGATGCTGTTCTTACGATCTGTTCACCGTCCACTTCGGGGCTATCATCCGGTGTTTGGTGCGCGTATGGCGCAGTGCCGGACCAGCCCATCGACCAGCGCATGGAAGCCGGAAACGCCTTGGTATTCGAAACCGAGCCTCTTCTGGAGGAGGTAGACCTTCTCGGCTTCCCCGAGCTTGAGGTAACCCTCTCTTCCGACAAAGCAGTGGCAATCCTATCGGCCACGCTTTCGCTCGTGTTTAAGGACGGCTCGGCCACCCGTGTGAGCTATGGCATTCTGAATTTGACCCATCGCCACGACGACCTCGATTTGAAGCCAATGACGCCCGGTAAGGCTGAAGCAATACGCCTGAAGCTGCGGTCTTGCGGGCAACGCTTTGAAAAAGGGCAACGCATAAGGCTCGCCATCGCCACCAGCCATTGGCCTATTGTCTTTCCTAGTCCAGAGAGGGCAAGTCTATCAATACATTGTGCGGCCAGCAGGCTTATCTTGCCGGTGCGCAAAGCGAATGCCGTAGACTCCAAACTTGTACCGTTTCTGAAGCCAGAGAGTGCTCGGCCGATGGCAACAGAGACTATTAAGCCTGGTAAACCTTTCTGTCGCGAGGTAATCACCAACCAAGCCACGGGCGAGACAACTTTCCGGATGGCGAGCGACGCGGGGACCGTGGTGCATCCGCACACCGGAATGGTCATTTCGGCTAAGCACAGTGACACACTTACCATGCATCCCGACGATCCGAGCTCGGCGCGCGGAACCTCCAACTGGGAAAAGTCGTACGCCCGCGGTAACTGGAACGTGCATATTGCGCTCTCGGCCACTGTCCGCGCGCTGCGCGACGTATGGCGCATCGAGACACATATCGTGGCGAAGGAAGGCGACAAGCTTTTACTTGAACGAGACGACGTCAAGGAGTTCGCTCGGGACTTAAACTGACCGGTACTGGTCCCGCTCGGCCGGGGTTCAAATGTCGCTTTTTACAACGAGATAGTAGGTATTGACGCGTTCCAACCAGCAGTGAGGTTCACGCCATCTCCGCAACTTCTGAAGGAAAGAGTGCTGCGTCGGCAACTAGGCCGAGAGCTCATGACATAAACAGAATTTATGCCTGACGGTATCTTTTCCGCCTGCGGCTTGGCTGCCCCATAGTATATTCCAAAGAGAAACACACCCGAGCAAGGAACGCGGGCGCCGCGGCCACGGCAAGACGCCTCGGCAAGTCGCTCGGCAAGGGGAACAGCCATGGAGGACATGATGCAAAGTGTAAGCCGCCGCACCTTTCTTAGGGCAGGAGCCGCGCTAAGCGGTGGCATAATCTCTGCTGGCATGCCCTTGTCTCAAGTCATCTGGGCGGCCGAAGGCAAGGTGCTCGAGGTGCGTTCCAGTGGAGACCTGGTCACGCTGGATCCCGCTTTCCTCGGGCAGGCGGCGGAAGTAGACCTAACAAACTGTATCTATTCAAAGCTCACGCGATATAAGCCCGGCACCGAATGGGGCTGGGAGTTAGAGGCTGCAGACAAGATCGAGCAGGTTGATCCCACGCATATCCGATTTCGCCTCAAGAAAGGCATAAAATTTAGTGGCGATTACGGCGAGCTGACGGCCAAGGATGTTAAGTTCTCTTTCGAGCGCGTCATCAAGCTCAATTCACCCATCAAGCCCCAATGGGGCTCGTTAAATCACGTCGAGGTGGAGGACGACTACAGTGGTGTTATCGTGTTCAACGCGCCATTTGCGGCTGTTTGGCTTGTTCCGCTGCCTTATGCCGTCGGCCAAATCGTTTCTGAGGCTGCGGTAAGGAAAGCCACCAAGGACGGCGGTAATTTCGGTGTGAAGCCGCCAGCATTCTCAGGTCCCTACGTGCTGGCTGACTGGAAGCCCAACCAGTACGCACTTCTCACGAGAAATCCGGACTGGTCAGGCCCCAAGCCGGGCTTCGACGAAATCCGTATCCTGCCTATTCCGGACGCTAAGGCAGCGGAACGTGCTTATCAGGCGGGCGACGTCGATTTCACCGTAGTCGGTTTGGACTCTCTCGCGGCGTTCAAGAGCAATCCGCCCGCCAACACGGAGATCGCGGAAAGGGCATCGACCCGTTATACATGGATCGGCATGAACATGGATCATCCCAAACTGAAGGACATAAATGTCCGCAGGGCGATCCAATGGGCGATCAATGTACCACAGGTTTTAGATACCGCGTATGACGGTCAGTCAATTGCGGCCACGGGTATTATTCCTCCAGGTATCGTTGGGCATCGCGCAAAGACTCTGGTTCCGCCGGAAGGTGATCTCTCAAAAGCCAAAGAGCTTCTCGAGAAGGCTGGGGTAAATGGTTTGACATTGAGCCTCGACTGTACAAACGACAGCCAGACTTCAGCCATAGCTCAGACGGTGCAGGCACAATTGTCCCAAGTCGGAATTTCTCTGGTGGTTAATGCCCGAGATCCCGGGACATTCTGGTCACTCGGCGTGGAGTCTGAGGGAGACAGCTGGAAGGACGTGCAGCTCTTTATTATGACCTTCTCCGGACTGCCGGATCCGTACGACTACGTGACTTGGTTCGTGCAAGATCAAGTGGGTATATGGAACTGGCAACGCTTCCGCAGCCAACGCTTTGACGAGCTAAACGCTAAGGGACTGTCCATTAACGATCCCAACGAGCGGGCAAAGGTTTACGAGGACATGCAGGACTTGATGGAAGATTCTGGCGCATTTCGGTTCCTGACCAATGAGACCAATCCAATCCTATATCGGAAGACGCGAATGAAAGCGGCGATGCGCCCAGATGGAACCCCATTATATATCGATTTCCAGCCGGCTTAAGCTTGAGCGTGAACTGTGTGGATCTATCTACTGAAACGCGTTTTCCTCGCGGTCGCCATTACGGTGATCGCGGTGACCCTTGTGTTCATGATGATCCATGCGGTGCCTGGCGACCCAGCCGTTGCTCTGCTAGGTCCCCGCGCCACGCCTGAAATGATAGCGCACCTTCATCGGGAGATGGGGCTGGATAAGCCGCTTGCCGTGCAGATCGTCATTTTCTTCGAAGGGCTGCTGCAAGGCAATCTTGGTTTTGATGTGTTGAGCCAACGTCCGGTTGCGGACATAATATTCGAGCAACTTCCTTATACTATCGAACTAATCTTCGTCTCGATTTTGTGGGCGGTGGCGATTGCGGTGCCGCTCGGTTGTTATTCGGCCATGAGGCGTAATTCTGTCATCGACCAGATCGTCGCGATCATGGCAGTCGCCACGATCGCGATTCCTTCGTTCGTCATGGCTGTCTACGCACTCCTGATCTTCGCTGTCACGCTCCATTGGTTACCAGCAGTCGGAGCCGGACAGGGTTTTTTGGACGGCCTTGTTCATCTCATTCTGCCAGCCTTCGCCGTCGGGATCGGCTGGGTTGGATACATCTCCCGGCTGGTACGGGCATCCATGATGGAGATCCTGGGTGAAAACCATGTGCGAATGGCCCGTTCCTTCGGCATTTCCGAATGGCGCATTGTTTTGCATTACGCGCTGCCGCTTGCGATCCTGCCGACAGTGACGATCCTCGGCGTGGGCATAGCGTGGTTGCTTTCGTCAGCTGTCTTTATCGAGGTCGTTTTCGCAAGACCAGGTATCGGTGCCTTGATTGTACAGGCGGTCAACACGCGCAACTATGCAGTCGTAATAGGGGCCGTGCTAGTCACCACTGTTGTTACTGTCTTGGCGACGACGGCGTCCGATCTGATCGCTGCCTCTCTTGATCCTCGAACCCGCGAGAAACTTTAGCATGGCGAGCCTTGAAGCGCTCCGCGGCGAAACTGGCCCAGAGCTAGCACCCGGCAGCTTCCGTAAGACGGTGCGGCAACTGCGCAAGAACCGTCTTGGCGTCCTTGGAGCCGCGCTGGTCGCGATCGTTTTCGCAAGCGCGATCTTCGCCCCGATCATCATTACACATGATCCGACCCGCATCATGGTGGGGCCGCGCTTGGCGGACCCGTCACTACTTTTTCTTCTGGGCACCGATCAACTGGGCCGCGACACATTCTCGCGCGTCATGATGGGCGGCCGCGTCCCGCTGCTTGTCGCCTTCGCCTCGCTAGGCAGTTCGCTGGCAGCCGGCCTCGTGCTTGGTCTGATCGCAGGCTTCGGACCGAGGTGGCTGGACAATTTGCTCCTTCTTTTATTCGATACGATCCGCTCCTTTCCGGGCATCATCTTCGCGTTGGCGATTATCGGCTTACTTGGACCCAGCCTGGCCAGCATGATTTTTGTTATCGCAATCACCTCTATGCCCATTTATGCACGGGTCGTGAGGACCCAGACAGAGGCGCTACGCAACAGTGAATACATCGCCGCAGAACGCACTCTGGGCGCTGGCACGATGCGCATCCTGGCAGTGCACGTACTGCCTAATGTTATCGGCCCGCTTCTCATCCTCGTGAGCATGGACGTGCCCGCGGTAATCGCGGTGGAGGCCGGTCTCAGCTTCCTTGGTTTGGGCGTACGTCCACCCACGCCCGATTGGGGAGCAATCCTCAACGACGGCTATAATTACATCCAGCAGACGCCGTGGCTTGTGGTTGGCGGTGGTATTCCAATCGTCCTCGCAACGCTGGGCTTCACATTCCTGGGTGAGGCGCTACGCGACATGTTCGATCCAAAGCTGCGGAAAGATCTATGATACCACACGATCGGTCATCGCAATCGACCACACCCCTCCTGGAGATACGTCACCTCCATCTTGATTTCGGGACACCAGAGGGGCGCATTCATGCACTGCGAAACGTGTCGCTTAATGTCGCAGCCGCAGAGGTGGTCGGCGTTGTCGGCGAAAGCGGATCTGGAAAGTCGACGCTTGCGTATACGGTGATGGGTCTGCTTTCGGAAAATGCCGATGTCACAGGTGGCGAGATCCTGTTTGAAGGGCGAGACCTGCTGAAGATGCCGGCTCAGTCGCAGCGTAGCCTGCTTGGCGATCGACTTTCCATGGTTTTTCAAGATCCAATGACTGCGCTTAATCCTGTGCGCACCGTTGAGAACCAGATGATCGACATCCAGCACCACCAGCAAAAAAGCCGGAGTGAAAAGCGTGCTCGTGCCATCGACATGCTACACCGGGTCGGAATTCCGGATCCGCAAAACCGGATCGGGGCCTATCCGCACCACTTTTCCGGCGGCATGCGTCAGCGGATATGTATAGCCATGGCGCTGCTTGTAAAACCCGTGCTCCTCATCGCCGACGAGCCGACGACTGCGCTCGATGCGACACTTGAAGTCCAGATCATCCATCTGCTCAAAAATCTCCAAAGGGAGATCGGTTGCTCCGTCCTCTTCGTATCCCATCATCTTGGAGCTGTGGCTGAGTTGTGCGACCGGGTCGTCGTCATGTATGCCGGCGAAGTGGTCGAACAAGGCGATGTGCGCAGCATATTCCGCAATCCCGCTCATCCCTACACCCGCGCCCTGCTTGAGTGCGACCCGGGGCGGCTTAAACGAACCACACGCACATTGCCGACCATTTCCGGCGAGGTGCCCAGCCTCCTGGGCTTGAAGAAGGGGTGCATCTTCAGCGCGCGATGCCCGCAGGCATATGATCGCTGTCTCGAGGAACAGCCAGTCGATCGCCCGATCAGCCCAGGGCAGACGGCACGATGCCATCTGCTCGAAGAAAATCGACTAGTTTCGGCATGAGTGCCCTTGTCAGTGTTCGGGACCTCTGCGTCCGCTTCCGCACGATGGGGCCGCTTAAAGCGCTCGCGACCGGGACAAATGCGCCTTTCATCGACGCGGTATGCAGTGTTTCTTTTGAAATTCACAAGGGTGAGACGCTGGCCCTTGTCGGCGAGAGCGGCTCCGGAAAATCCACCGTCGCTCGCACGATGATTGGCCTGCAGCGGGCGGTGAGCGGCAGCATCAGCTTCGATGGGCAGGAACTCACGGACCTCAGTGCGGTAGAACGCAAGCCCTACTTGCGACGCATGGCGATGACGTTTCAGGATCCGATCGGTTCACTTTCGCCCAGGCTGACGGTGCGATCGATCTTGACCGAGCCTTTCCGCATCCATGGGCTGAAGGATCGCGATTTAGGAGCTGAAGCGACGCGCCTCCTGCGGATGGTGGGCTTGCCGGCCGATTTTGTTGGCCGCTATCCTCATCAACTCTCCGGTGGTCAAGCCAGGCGCGTCAGCGTGGCGCGCGCCCTAGCGCTCAATCCGGACTTGATCATCGCCGATGAGCCGACCGCGGGCTTGGATGTCTCGGTGCAAGGCGAGGTGCTAAATCTTCTCACTCGCCTGCAGGACGAACTAGGCATCGCGATCCTGATAATCACGCACAACCTCAATGTAGTGCGCCACATAACTGACCGCATGGCAATCATGTATCTCGGCCGCTTCATTGAAGTCGGCACGACGCAGAGTATTTTCCATCAGCCAAGCCATCCCTATACCGAAGCGCTGCTTGCGGCCAATCCCGAACCGGACCCAGACGCAGTGCTCAACAGGATTGAGCTCAAGGGCGAAGTGCCAAGCGTGATGTACCGGCCATCCGGCTGCGAGTTCCACACCCGGTGTCGTTACGCTCAAGATCGCATCTGTGGCCGCGTCGCTCCCCCATCCTCAGTGAGCCTGCAGGACCCGGAGCACAGCTTTAGATGCCATTTCCCGTTAAGCTCCAAATCGTTGACCTGCTGAACGTTCATCCCTCGCGGAAACTGGGGGCCGATTTGTTTAAAATCTTGGCTGGGCTTAGGCAATTTGTCAGGCGCGAAGCCTTTCATCAGCGCAACAGACCGCGGGTCTGGCGTAATGCATTGGCATTCCATGGCGAGCAATTGGGGTGTTCCGGCCGAACAGCCGAACCCGGCGATTGCGACGGCGTAACATAAAAACGGGGTGGCCTCGAGGGCTTCGCAACTGGGGAACTGCGGTTGGTGGGCACCCTCGGCAGGCGTCCATGGTTCAGCTGTGCCGCACAAGCAGTGCCCGGTTCGCGCGCCCTATGAGGGTACGGCTTATGGGGGTAAGGCGGAGGCGCCCACTGTTCCCGCCGGCGCGCTAATAACGAATGGGGCATCAACATCATGCTGCGCATCAAATTCAATGATTGAATCTGGCATCCAGGGACCGATAACCTCGGGCAACCGGTGTCCGTGTCCGCTATGTAGTAAGCGCCTATGAAGTGGCGGCGCTCCTCTACACGTATTTCGCGAGCGCCGAATCGTTCTGGCTTAGAATAGCGGTCCTGGAACGCTTCTTGTTGGGACGAAAGCCACAGATGTCGCTCAGCCCGAAACTGGCTTGCAATCGAGATATAGTGGGGTTCCATCTGGGCGCATTGCCGCCTGCACCTTCGTTGTGCGATACACGACGGGAGTGGCCCCGTGGGTCAGGAATCGGAAATTCCCCGGATTCTTCCATGAGGTCCAGCATCTCCTCGTAGAGCTTTCCACGCTCATTAGGTCAGCGATGGAGAGTCCCTTGACGTTCAGTTCGTCATAACGTTTCGCTCCGGAAGCGTTGCCAATTCCAAACGCCAACTTGAGCCTGCGTGGTACGCATCCGGTGAAGACCGCAGACGTGCGTATCTGGTGGCCAGAGAACCTGAGCACCGGAGTGCTGGGGTCAAGCTTTCGATGGGGAGACGCGATGATGTTCTTCGAGGAGGAGTTTGACCTCCTCGAAGCCTTCATCGGTGAAGATCCCGTCGTCATCATTGGCGCCGTAGACCCAGATGACGCCGTCCTAATCCGGGACACAAAGGGGGTGAACTCCCGTCTCGACGGCGCGGGCGTCGCCGCCGTTGCAAAGGCGGTCGTCGCCATCCGCTCGTACCATGCCGCAGCGAGTCAAAGCGGCCCGCATCTGACCCTGCCTCTGTCAACCAAGGACAGCCGTGCGGTGCTCGTGACGCTTAAGGTGGAAGCGGAAGGTGAGGCGCTGATGGCGGCCGAGCAGGCACGCGCCTTGGGGTGCTTGTGAGCGGCGTAGTTGTCAAGAACGACGTGGATGGCCCTGCTGGCCGCCACCTCGGCATCGACAGCGTTGAGTGAGGCGGATGAATTCCTGGTGACGATGGCGCTGCATGTTCCTGCCGATAACGGTGCCATCGAGCACGGTAAGGGCGGCAAACAGGGTGGTCGTGCCGTTGCACTTGTAGTCGTGGTCGTGGTGCCGAGCCTACCCTTCATGGGCAGGCCGGGCTGGGTGCGGTCGAGCGCCTGGATCTGGGCTCTTCTCGTCGACCGACAACAGGATAGCGTGAGCCGGTGGATCAACTAGTGGCATGGCCGACGACGTTGCGCAGTTTGTCGACGAACTGCGGATCGTTGCAGAGCTTGCACTGGCGCGCCACACGCAAGTCTTGAACTTACCAGATTGCCGCATGATCTCGAGGGTGCCCACGCCGTCGCTGCTCAACAGAATGATCTCTGCGCGCCAAACGTGCTTCTGCAGCGCACTGCGATGGGCGCGCTGATCAGAGAGAGGCTGACGATCAATCGAAGAAACGGTGAGGTATATTCCTGTGCGCATGTACCAGACTCGCATGCGCACTCACAAAAGGGAATCCTCAGCCGAACTCTTATGTCAGGCGTAAACCACTAGCACGACAGGGCTCCCGGCAAAGCTCTGGGATCGACAGATTGCCCATTGCGGCGCGCTGGAAGGCTACCTGGTTCCAGTTGTGGTCGCAGGCACCCCAGAGCACGAATGCAGATGAATTGACTTTATATCGAGCAATATTTTTTCCGCCTTTAGCATCCAAGAAATCCGGTCTTAGATCCACGTAAGAGTGAGCCACTAGGGCGGCCTTAACATGTCCTCGTTTTCGATTGTGAACCACAAAATTGATCCCACGCGAGTGGCAAAAGCACTTAAGCCGGATGGGAGCATGGATGACAACGATCGGGTTGAAATTGGGCCGACGGACGTCGCCTTTGCGGAGTGGGCAGCCTTGGGCCTGACCACGCCCAACCTAGATCGTATGCGCAAGACCCGTCTTGATCGGATTGTTCTGCAACTCCGCCAAAGAGACTATGCGGGCGTGCTCTGCTTCGACCCGCTGAACATACGATACGCTTCAGATTCCTCGAACATGCACATATGGATCATGCACAATCCGTCACGAGCTGTGTTCGTATCGGCCGACGGCTATGTCGTTCTCTGGGATTTCCATCGTTGCAGCCACCTGTCAACCTATCTGCCGCTCATCAACGAAACCCGGGATGGCGGGGCCGGCTTTTACTATTTCGTTGCCGGCGACCAAGAAGAAGCAGTCGCCAAGGACTTTGCCGGACAAATTGACGAACTGTTGCGCCGCTCTGGTGGCAAAAACCGTCGTCTTGCCGTCGACAAGATCGAAATCCCCGGCCTTCGTGCGCTAGATGCAGTTGGCATCGAGGTTTGCAACGGCATGCAGCTCATGGAGCACGCCAGGGCCATTAAGGGAATCGACGAGATCAACGCCATGCGCTGCTCTCTCGCGACCTGCGAGATTGCCGTTGCCAAAATGCGAGAACGTTTGCAGCCCGGCATAGCCGAAACGGAACTTTGGTCGGTTCTTCATGCCGAAAACATCGCACGTGGTGGCGAGTGGATCGAAACGCGCATTTTAACTTCCGGCCCGCGCACGAACCCCTGGATGCAGGAGGCCGGCCCCCGTCGCATTGTCTCAGGAGACCTCGTCGCCTTCGACACCGATATGGTGGGCCCGTACGGCATGTGTGCCGACTTCTCCCGCACTTGGCACTGCGGTGACGGCCGACCCACCGAAGCACAGCGAAGGCTGCACGACATAGCCTACGAGCACGTAGCTGCAAACATGGCTATGCTAAAGCCGGGCGTCTCTTTCACCGAACTCACTCAGCGCAGCCACAAGCTTCCCGCGGATTTCGTCAAGCAGCGATATGGCGTCATGATGCATGGCATTGGTCTTTGCGACGAATATCCCGCGATTCTCTATCCTGAAGACTTCATCCCGGGAGCATTCGACTATGTTCTCGAGCCCGGAATGACCCTGTGCGTCGAGGCTTATATCGGTGCCGTCGGTGGGCGGGAAGGCGTAAAACTGGAAGAGCAGGTGCTCGTGACCGAGAGCGGAGTTGAAAATCTCACGAGATGCCCGTTTGATGAGGCTTTGGTGGCCTAGGGATTTCGGCCGAGTCTCTTCAAATTGTCCAATTCTTGAGAGATCCGCGGAAAAGCTGTTTGTTGCGCATCTGGCTCAGCACTTTTGCGGAAGTTGGCTTTTCGTTGGTCCAACTCGCCCGCCTACATTCGTAGAAAGGGGGGTGGAGGCATCCAAGTCCATGGTCGACGCCCTGACCCGCGAGTGCTGTCGATACTCTGACCAGCAGTCGGGCAGTGGCAGCTGTGGCGTCAGATTTGCAGCAAGTCCGCTGTTAGCCTCCGAACACACGGTCTCTGTTGGGGGTGGCGCATGTGGCCATTCCGCCAAGGATATTGGTCGAATTGCAGGCAATAGCCGGTCAGTGTCAGGTCACACTGGGTTGGCGCTTCGTGACGACGATTTTCGTGTAGCAGACATTTCGCTGAGTGGTTTGCATGCTCTCGATCTTGGCTGGGGACACAACAATGTGGAGCTTCGGTGTATGGAGCGCGGATCGGTCGTCATCGTTCGGCGTGTTCGGTGCTCCATGGGGCGGTCAATTCATCTGCTTACGTCACAGCCGGGACCTGCTTGACAAGAAACCTGAGGCAGCGCGATACTATGAGAAGTCCCTCCTGTCGTGACGGAACGCTATCTCGGAGGATAAATATGCACTATTCCCTAGATATACATGCCGAGGCTGGGCGTTTGTTGGAAGAGAAATGCTGTGCGATTTCCGCCCTACTGATCACGACTCCCCTGGTCGGCTTGCTTTTCGCATTTGCGTCACAGGGGACAAATCTTTTTGACTCTACTAACCCGGAGAGGGCCTTCCTCCAGAGTTCTTCGATCGTGCTGCCGCCGCGCTGAGCAAGTCCAATAAGTCTGCCACGGATGTAGCTAAGCTGAGCGTCCGACGGAAACGCCCCAGTGTTGATTTTTCGAGCTTTCTCTGACTTGCCTGTCGGAGTCCACCAGAGGCGATCCGTCGCGACGCAGCCTAGTGCTACTTTGGCAGATTTTTGGCGATGTGGGCATTTTGAGGATTGAACGAAGCCGCTAACGCGGCATTTGGCGGATCGGTTTGCAGGAACGCTTCTGTTTTGAAGGATCGCGGCTGTTGAAGCGCAATCTGAGAACAGGAGCTACAGAAATGGCCAAGTTGACCCCAGTTCCCCGGCGCATGATCGAGGATATGACGATCCGTAATCTGCCGCCGGCCACGCAGCGATCCCCACGTGCATGCCGCGGCGAAGTTTTCGCGCTACTTGGCCGTTCGCCGGACCGGCTCGGTCTGGAGGACGTGCGCGCCTTCCAAGTTCATTTGATGTCGACCGGAATCTCGTGGCTGCGCTGAACCAGACGGTGTGCGCGCTGCGGTTCCTCTACGGCGTGACGCTGGGCCATGCCGAGAGTCCGGAGCGGATCGTCTATGCTCGCTCGCTACGCACGCTGCCGGTGGTATTGAGCGCCGACGAAGTCGTGGCCTTCCTAGAGGCGGTGCCGAGCCTGAAGTGCCGTACGGCCCTGACGACGGCCTAAGAGCAGGTCTCAGTGCTTGGAGACTGTCGGGCTGAAGGTCGGCGACATCGACAGCGGTCGCGGGGTGATCCGTGTTGAGCACGGCAAGGGCGACAAGGACCGCACCGTGATGCTGTCGGCGCAGCTTCTGCGCATCTGCGAGTCTACTGGCGGCTTGGCGAAGCCGCGGGACTGGCTGTTTCCCGCGCGCGGGTGTTATTTGGGCTTGTCGTTCGGCGCGTGCGGCCGCCTAAGCGGGTGACGGTCCACACGCTCAGGCACAGCTTCGCCACGCATCTTCAGAACGCACCGACATCCGCACCATCCAGGTTCTACTCGGCCACAACAATCTGTCCGGCGGCGCGCTACGCTAAGGTCTCGAACAGCCTCATCCGACGCACGACAAGCCCGGCTGAACATCGAGGTGCCGCCAGGGTGAGTGGTACCGCCATGTCGGCGAGACTGAAGGTGGCGGATATCTTCCGCCGCCATGGCGAAGTATATAGACAGGTTCATGACGGCTATCTAGGCTCGCATCGAGCGGCGTGTGATGAGCGCGATCGAGCTCTGCCGGACCGCCGAACTGGGCGGCCAGTCTACGGCTGCCGCTCCTGCGGTCGATCCGCGTGGCCTACAATTCCTGTCGCAGCCGGCACAGTCCCAAATGCCAGGGTCAGGCCTGCCGGGACTGGCTTGCCGCACGCCAGAATGAACTGCTGCCGGTGCTCTATCACGCAGTGTTCATGCTGCCGGCTGAGGTTGCTGCGATCCCTTTCACAAGGCGGCACCTTATACGCGGCCGAAACGCCTGCGCGCGAAGCCAATCTCAGGCATTTGGGAGCTGAGATCGGCCTCATCGCGGCGCTGCATAGCTCTCATCTACCATCCCGCCTGATTGTATCGTACCGGGTGGTGGTGTCTCGCCCGACGGCACACGCTGGATCTCGTGCAGGCCGGGCTCTTTTTACTCGTGCGCGTGCTGTCGCGCCTGTTTCGCTGGCGCATGACACGGAAGACGCGCTTGTGATTGACGGCCGGTTCGCCGTCTTTCGCGTTCCCTGTTCGTCAGGGCTGTGATGCGACGATCGCCATAGGTCGGGCGTTCGTCGATCAGGCGGCGACCAGCTCCAAGAGCCCATCGTCATCGGGGTTGCGATAAGGCCCGCGCGGCTTCACCAGGCGATGCAACTCATGGAGATGGGAACGCGCCGCCCCGAGGGTCTCGGCAACGGCCTTCATCGGGAACCGTCCCTCGGCTGCGACAAGAGCCGCAAGTTCGGTTTTTTGACTCCGACCTGGCCAGCGCGTCTTTGAGGATCTCCACTTCCATGGTCTTGCGGCCGAGAAGCCGCTCGAGGTCGCGAAGGCGCTCTTCAAGCCGCCGCACTTCCGAACTCCCGACCACAGATTCGTCCGATCCCACCGCAGCCGTTCCGCCTTCCTTCAATAAACGGCGCCAACGATACAAGAGATTTGGCGCCACGCCTCATCGTGCGGCGACAGAGGACACGGTCTCACCCGGAAGGAAACTCTCCTCGATAATCTGCAGCTTCTGTTCGGTCGTCGTCCAGTGTCGGCGCCGTACCTCCCCGGTGATCAGTTCAATCCGTCGACAGTCGTCAGCCATAAGCCTGTGCTTGAGGATATCCCCAAGCCTCCCGCGTTAGGCCGACTGTCCGGCCGAAATGGGGGCCAGTTCAGGATCCGACATTGTTGGCGAACTTCGAACAAAGGAGGTCTGTGCAGTTCTTTCACGACGCCTTTCTTCGATGAAGAACAGTGTAATGCGAGCCTTCAGGTCAAATGGCATGACGCATGCACAGGGTTGTGCGAGCCGGAAGGAACAAGGCCATGCTGACAGAGAACCAGATGAAAGTGCCTGCCGAGATCGTGCCTCGCCAGGAGAATGCCGAAGAGACCCGCCACGTACCTTCGGAGCTCGAGCACGAGGATTTAGCCGATGCGCGCTGTTGGAATGCAGGCGATCGCCCCTTGCTGACGGGCAGGGTTGGGTCATGCAGTTGAAGGGCGATCGTAGGCTAGAGGCTTTTCGACGGATGCTTCGCATCCGCCGATTCGAAGAAGAAGGTAGGCGCCTGTTCAACGGTGGTCAGATCCCTGGTTGGTTTCACACGACCGTGGGTCAGGAAGGCGCTATCGTCGGAGCAAGCCTCGCCCTCCGGGACGATGACGCCATGACCGGAACACACCGTTCGCATGGCCATCCGATTGCGAAGGGCGCGCATTTGCAGGCGCTTATGGCAGAACTGATGGGTAAGGAGGGCGGCGTTTGTAAGGGGCGTGGCGGTTCGATGCATTTTGCGGACAGTTCAGTGGGGATTATCAGTGAATCGGGAATCGTCGGAGGGGGCATTCCTCTTGCCACAGGATGCGCATTTAGCGCCAAGGTGCGCGGCGTCGATCAGGTTACCCTTTGCTTTTTCGGCGACGGAGCAGTGAACCAGGGCACTTTTCACGAGAGCCTCAACATGGCCTCGTTGTGGAGGCTTCCCGTCATTTATCTTTGCGAGAACAATGGCTATGCAATGACCACCTCCGTAGCAACAAGCCACGGACAGCCGGACATTGCCCTACGAGCGGCAGGTTACGGAATTCCAGGAGAAATAGTAGACGGACAGGACGTCAGTGCCGTCTATCAATCTGCGGCATATGCGGTCACGCGAGCACGCGCGGGGCAGGGACCCACTCTCATAGTGGCCAACACTTATCGGTTCGATGAACACAATATAGGCTTGGCCGTTTCTGGGGAGCCTTATCGACAGGTCGCAGAAGTCGAGGCACACAAACGCGACCGGGACCCAATTTTGCTATATCGCACTGTGCTGCTCGAAGAGGGTGTAAATGAAGAGACTCTAGCAACCATCGAGCATGAAGTGGCCCAAGCCGTCACACAGGCCGTACAGTTTGCTTTGGCTAGCCCCATGCCCCGGCCCGAAACGTTGCCCGACTATATGTTCGTGTCGACCATTGCCCGCTAAGGGTGGGCTGGAGGGATTAATGGATGTGAAAGACGATACCCACAGAGACGCAGCCACGCCCGGTCCCCATATTCAGATGACCTATTTTGAGGCAATCGTGCAGGCCCAGCTAGAGGAAATGCATCGGGATGAGCGCGTTGTATTGTTGGGAGAGGACGTCTCAGTTCATGGCGGCGGCAAGCTTATCGAATGCTTCGGCAAGAACCGGGTTTGGAACATGCCAATTTCAGAAGGCAGTTTTACGGGACTTGGCATCGGGGCTGCCATCAATGGTTTGCGACCGATTGTAGACATTTCAACTGCCAGTTTCATCTATCTCGCTTGTGACCAGATTGTAAACCAGGCCTCAAAATTGCGGTATATGACTGGGGGCCAGATAGACATCCCAATCGTCTTTCGCTGCTGTATGTTCTCGACGGGCTCCGAAGCGGCACAGCATGCCGACCGGCCTTACCCGCTTTTTATGAACGTGCCGGGCCTTAAGATTATCAGCCCGACCAGCGCTGCCGATATCAAAGGCCTCATGAAATCCGCCATTCGCGACGGCGATCCTGTGCTCGTCTTCGAGGACACCCGCCTCTGGCCTCTCAAAGGCGACGTCCCCACGGATCCGGACCATTTAATCCCAATTGGCAAAGCGGACGTGAAGCGCGAGGGGGAGCACGTTACCGTCGTTGCCATCGCCGGTGCTATCAGGCCGACCATGGAAGCTGCCAACTACCTCATCGAGGAAGGCATTTCGGTCGAAGTGATCGATCCACGTACATTGAAGCCGCTCGATTATGAGGCAATCAAGATGTCAATCGAGAAGACCGGACGGCTGATTATTGTCGAGAACGGACACCGTATCTGCAACGTCGGAAGTGAAATCGCAGCGGTGATGGCGGAAGAGTCCTTCGATCTTTTGAAGCGACCTATCTTGCGGCTGAGTGCTCCAGATATTCATGTCCCATTCAGTCCGGCTCTTGAGAAGGACTTTTTTCCAACACGGGACAGCATTGTTGGCGCCATACGACAGTTACTCTGAGTTCCCAAAAAACGCATGAATGGAAGTAACACAGCAACTGCCGTTATCGTCGCAGTAGGAGGTGATAAGACGCGCTTAGAAAAAGAAGGCAGGCCATCAGACGATAGGCGGGAAACATTCCAGAAGGGATAGGGCTTATACATGAGTAAATCATTCATCGATGGCAGATTCGGTCTGAGTGGGAAGACCGCTTTGGTGACCGGCGGAGCACGCGGCATCGGATTGCAAGTCGCGCTTACATTACAAGAAGCTGGCGCCGATATAATTCTCACTGGAAGGGATCGGGTTCGCGTGGCCGCGGCGGCAGATCAGTTTCCAGTCAAGCCTAAAGTCTATCAGCTCGATGTTAGGGACTCGCAGGCGGTACGCGATCTCGCCGATGGCATCGCCGTTTGCCCTGACATCCTTATTAACAATGCCGGGGTGTCCCGCGCGGCGCCGACGAAATATACCACCGACGAGGATTGGCGAGCTGTCCTTTCAGTCAACTTGGACGGCCTGTTCTACTGCAGTCGCACCTTCGGCTCTCTCATGGCGGAGCGCGGTTCCGGCGTGATTGTAAATATCAGTTCGATATGTGGAGATGTTGTCACCCGACAGGAATCCGTAGTCACGGCTTACAATGCGAGCAAGGCGGGGGTAACTATGGTAACCAAAACCCTTGCTTGCGAATGGGCAAGATCTGGGGTTCGGGTGAACGCAGTGGCGCCTGGATTCGTACAGTCAGAGATGACCGACCAGTATCCTGTAGAAGTGGTCAGGGCATGGTCTGATCGGACGCCAATGGGCCGCTTCGGCCAACCTCATGAGATTGCATCTGCCGTCCAATTTCTTGCTAGCGACGCGTCAACCTATATCACGGGAACGGTATTGTTGGTGGATGGTGGCTACACTTGCTGGTGAGATTTTCTATTGGTTAATTCTGGTGGGCCATCCTGCTGCCTGGGGTGACAAAGCAAGATGATCTACCCATCGAAGTTTCTGTGCGTCGCACTACTTGATCCATAGTTTCGTAGTCAAAAGCACGGTGAACGTCAACCGAATCGATGAAGCTATCCAGCAGTTTGGCGGTGCGTTCTTGAGGCCGCTGTAGGTTAGGTGTAAGGCCGTTCACCAAGCTCGTTTGAATGACAGTTCGCGCGACGAGCAGAAGCTCGTGCATCGTACCTTCTCCCAGACGCTCCCCAGCCAGCTGAGTGATGTAGACACCGGTCATCACCCGTTGCCATGGGATCTCTGGTCCTTCACCAGGATCGGTGCGGCGGTAACGGATCCCATCATCGCGCCTCTCATTCCCCAGCCGACTTGCGCGAGAAGAATAGGCCTATATTGCGGCAACCAAGACACTCTTTTTGGTGGTCATGACGTCACATCCTGCAACAGATAAATACAACTACTTCACAAGAATTTACCAATCGCAAACCACGAGCAGTGGTATGTTGGACGAACTCACGCGCGGAAAAAAACCAGACAAGCTATTCGGAGTCGACAAACATGAAAAGAAGAGCGCTTATCCTGATCGAGGGTACAAGGAACAATGGTCCTCTATATGTCCAAGCGGCCCGAAGTCTTGGCCTGCACTCGATTACCCTGGCGGCTGATCCACTTAGGCACTACTATCATGCCGCAGAAGACAGTGAGGTAATCTGTGTGGACACATCCAATCTCGATGCGCTGATTTGCGAGTGTGTTCGGCTGCATGCGACCTATGATATTGCTGGGATTACGAGCTCGGAGGAAGCTGCATATGCGACAGTCGGCATGCTCTGTCGACATTTCAATCTGCCAGGTCCGAACGCCGAATCGGTTGAACGATGCTGCGATAAATTCACTCAACGTCAGCTGCTTGGGCAAGCCGACATTCCAATTCCTGCCTACGCGTTGGCAACGAATGCGAGCGAGGTTGTAAGCTCTGCCGCTAAAATCGGCTTTCCTGTAATTGTAAAACCAGCCACGGACACCGGCGGCAGCGAGGGGGTCCGATTGTGCGGCAGTAGCGAGGAGCTAATCCAGCATACTGCTTATCTATCAAGCAGGTGGAGTACATGGCAGTCCCCAGCAAGAATATTAGTGGAACAATTTGTGAAAGGCTTTCATTATTGGGTGGAGATGATGGGAGATGACGTCATTGGAATCGCCTCTCTCGAATTCGGTCCCTCGCCGCATTTCGTATATAATAGATGCGCCTATCCGGCCTTGCTTACCAATGAAGAGGATGAGCGCATCGCCGATGTTTCACTGAGGTGTTTACAGGCTCTCGACCTTCACTGGGGTCCGACCAACGTTGAACTCAGGTGGACGGCACATGGGCCGGTCGTCATTGAAGTAAATCCGCGTATGTCGGGCTCGCCCGGTGTTGAGCTAGTTGAGCTAGCTTGCGGTATCAATCTTATCCGAGAGCACATTAAACTCGTGATCGGCGATGAGGGCGATTTGCGCGGAACCCGTTCAGAAACTGCTGCTGCGCAATTCCTAGTTCCTGAACGGGACGGCGTTCTCGATTGGATCGATGGCGTCAGCCGGGCGGCTGCTGTACCTGGCGTCGCCAAAGTGAAGCTTTACCTTGAACCAAACACCACGATCAAAAGGAGAGGCGATCACCGAGACTTAATCGGATATGTGACCGCCAGCTCGCCTGACATCGCTCGGACGGAGGCGATACTTCAGCGGGCCGTCGGCTTAATTGAGTGGTCGGTTACATAGGTTCGATTTCCCTTGCTACCTGGCGGAGCGGCGCTTGTGTCCACCGTGTGGTGTTGCCGGGTTCAAGCGCCAGCCGCTGAAGATGATGAAGCCGACGTGCATCATTGTTGAAGCTGCTGAAGCGCTAGCGCAGCGAAGAAGAACCGCCAGGGAGCCATACGATCAGCGGATGGCGCACAGGATCGCTGGTCCTCGACGCACCCGTTTCCGGTTAACCTCCGAGCCAGCGACTGTCGGCCCTCCAACAGGGAAACCGGCAGTCCCGCGCGCGTCCGCAACAGCGGACGGTTGTCGTGCGTAGGACGGAGGAAATTCGCCCCTGCCTCGGGCGGTGAACGGGACAGCCGTAGGAGCGTCAGCAAAGCGCAGGCCGCAGGACGGGACGCGGGACGACTTTCCCCGTCCGCGGCGATCCGCATGTGTTTGCGTCAGGAGAAAGGCTGACCGGACGAAAGGCGCACTGCCGCTTCTCGAAAGTCCGGTCGCTGATCAGCGACGTGCGGTAGGATCGGCCATAGCAGGGCCGAGTTCCCCCTGGAAGAAAAAACAGGTGTTGCACCCGTCGGGTCCCCCTCAATTGCTGGGCAGCCTGTTAACTTCCAGCCTGGCATACTCGCTCTCCAGGTCGTCTTGCGCGGGTTCGGCAATTCCTCGAGCGTCAGCTCCACGGCCAAGATCGCCCGCTCAACGATCTCACCCGCGTCGAGCTCGGCCAGGCCCGAATCAATACCGGCCCAGCTGGTTGGCTGCCAGTCGCAGGAGACTGAGATTCTGCATGGCAGAGTTTACTCGGCAAGCGCCAGCCAGCGCTCTCGGTGGGCCGCATTCATACCCCAACAGAGCGCGTTCAAAGCTGAGGTTGCCGCCAAGGCGCTGTCAAGCAGAGGCTTATCGCGAAATAGAGACGTACGGGCTGCGATCGTTCGAAGGTCGTCGAACGATCGACCTGATTGCAGACCGCGCATACGCCTACGAGGCCCGGGGGTACGTCCTGGGATGTTTTAGAACAGCCATGCCCGCATTACTCCAGGAGCTTGGCGCAAGGCAACGGAGGCCTACGAGTTCTGCTGCACCCGGACAAGGAGCCCGTGTGCCGGTACTCACCAAACCGCCAGCTGGTTCCGAAATAAGGCGATGTCGCAGGTCCGAACAGCTTGCGCACGACTGCGCGAGGCATAAACTGGTTTTAACCCTAGCGAAACCTTTTGTGCATTCTCAGGGCAGTTGCTGGTGCTTACGATTAGAATGACACAAGCAAGGCTCGGCTTGCCGGATCCTGAGTATGTAATACTCCGCTTCCGCCGCTGCAGAAGCCAGTCGTCGGGGGGAACTTCGGCGGGGGGAAGGAAGCCGCGGGTCTCGATCAGCGGGATGGCATCTGGGTTTGAGGTAGCAGAACCGGGGAAGCGTCTTCACCGCTTCCCCGTCGATCCTGCGGATAGGGGCAGAG
This sequence comes from Mesorhizobium sp. M2A.F.Ca.ET.037.01.1.1, assembly GCF_003998075.1. Lineage (NCBI taxonomy): Bacteria > Pseudomonadati > Pseudomonadota > Alphaproteobacteria > Hyphomicrobiales > Phyllobacteriaceae > Mesorhizobium > Mesorhizobium sp. M2A.F.Ca.ET.037.01.1.1. Next base: position 38,341 of record NZ_RZSA01000001.1, read on the forward strand.
CTTGGCAAGCTAGTCCGCTCGGCAGATCGCAGAGGCGGTGGCATCGCCCAGACCATCGTGCCTCACGCGATGTCCCGCTGCCTATGCATGTCGCTCGTCGAAGTGAAGGGTGGAAAGGCAGTTGGATAAAAGGTTTGCAGGTAAGGTGGCTCTCGTGACGGGCGGGCGTAGCGGCATCGGTCTTGCGACTGCGCGACGTCTAAGGGACGAGGGCGCTCGCGTGTTCACCGCTCAACGTGGTGAGGACCGGGAATTCGAGGCCATTTCGGTCGACTTCACAGCTCCGACCAAGGCGGCTCATGCTATCAAAGCGGTTGTCGAACGGGCGGGACGGCTCGATGTCCTGGTAAACAACGCCGGGGTCATGCAGGAGGCGCTCGTCGAAGATATGAGCCTAGCAGATTGGGAGAGGACGATCGCCATAAATCTGACCACCCCATTCGTGCTGATAAAGGCGGCGATGCCTCACCTGCGGTCCACTGGCGGCGCGATCGTGAATGTCGGATCGATCGAGGGGCTGGGATCCAACCCGAAACACGCGGCCTATTGCGCCTCCAAGGCTGGTCTCCACGGTCTCACCCGCGCGGTTGCGATCGACCACGGCGCCGAAGGTGTGCGCTGCAACGCTGTCGCGCCTGGCTGGATCGACACCGACCTGAACTTGGATTTCATCGAGAGCATGCCGGACCCCAAGCGCTTTCGCCAGCAGATCGGTAATATCCATCCAATTGGGCGAACGGGGAAGCCGGAGGAGGTCGCGAACCTCGTAGTCTGGCTGGCTTCGCCAGAATCCTCGTTTATCACCGGTCAGGTGTGGACGATCGATGGAGGCCGAATGGCGAAGCTCAGTCTGCCACAGTAGAACCTGCGCAGGTTTGCCAAGCCGGACTTCATTGGACACCGCTCTCTTAAAAGGTGTTTGACAGCTTAGGTTGCAACCTGAGCGAAACGTTTGCGTTGTGCCCGGTATGAAAGAGGTCTAGGATTTCGGAGGATCTCTTGCAGTATAGTTCTAGAATTTTCTAAGCGAAAATTAACGAGCTTAAGTTCTGCGCAATGCAAGCGAAACAGGAGTATGATGGACGGTACCTTATGTTTTTTTGGATGGGAGTCGGTTTCAGCGGACACCTCCATGTGCTTCCCAATATACGTCGACCGGGCTAGATTTGGGATGTCGTGAGACGGCGATACATTTTGTACCGGGAATGGGCGCTCTCGCGGTCGGGCACTCGATCCTGATACTTGGCGCTCAGGCCAGGCCCATCGCTAGTTCCAACGCCTGCCGTTCGAAGAGGCGGCGGTAAATGCCACCATCGAGATCGATCAGCGCGGCATGATCGCCGTCCTCCATGATGCGGCCACGGTCGAAGACGAGCAGCCGATCGAGCGAGCGGACCGTCGACAGCCGGTGTGCGATGACGAGTGTGGTTCGACCCACCATCAACCGATCCACCGCTTGTTGAATGAGCACCTCGGATTCCGAATCGAGGCTCGATGTGGCCTCGTCAAGAATAAGGATCGGCGCGTTCGCCAGGAAGGCGCGCGCGATCGCCACGCGCTGGCGCTCGCCGCCGGAGAGCTTCAAACCTCTTTCGCCGACCAATGTCCCATAGCCCTTCGGCAGGGGCGCGATGAAGTCATGCGCACTGGCCAGCCGTGCCGCTTGCTCGATTTCGGCCTGGCTCGCGCCAGGCCGGCCATAGGCGATGTTCTCGGCAAGCGACCTGTGAAACAGGATAGGCTCCTGCTGCACGATCGCGATCTGCGAACGGAGCGACTCTTGGGTCACCTCGGAGACGTCCTGGCCGTCTATCAGGATCCGGCCGCCGCTCAGGTCGTAGAGTCTCTGGATGAGCTTCACGAATGTTGACTTGCCGGAACCGGAAGGTCCAACCAACCCAACCCTTTCGCCAGCCTCAATCGACAGCGAACATTGGCTATAGATCGGCAGGGGATGGTTGGCGTAACGGAAGTGGACGTTCTCGAAATCGATGCGGCCCGTCGTGATCCGGATCGGCTTGGCCTCTGGACGATCCGCAACATCCAGCTGCTGATTGTGGATGGCCACCAGTTCTTCCATATCATTAACCGAGCGTTGCACGGTGCGGACATGCATGCCGGCATCACGCAGATAGCCCTTCAGGACGATGAAGGACGTGAGAACATAGGCTATCTCGCCCGGCGTTGCCTGTCCATGCGACCACAGAAGCAGGGCATATCCGACCACCGCCACCCTGAGCGCAACCAAAGTGACGCCTTGGGTTGAGTCGACGATCGTTCCGCGCACCCAACTCCGGCGCGCGCGGTGCCGCCATTTGGTCATGATATTTTCAAGCCGCTGGTCTTCGCGAACCTCGGCGCCGAAGCCTTTGACCACAGCGTTGCAACTGACCGCGTCCGCAAGCGCGCCGCCGAGCTTTGTGTCCCATTGGTTGGCAAGGCTCGCCGCCGGCGCGACATAGCTGAGCGACAGCGAAATCGAAAACGCTAGATAGATCAGAGAGCCGCAAGCAAAGATCACGCCCATGACCGGCCAGTGCCAGCCGAGCAGCGCCGTCGAACCTACCAAGATGATAAAGGACGGGAACAGCGCGACCAATATTGTGCTGTTTAGAGGGTCGAGCGCCCACATGCCGCGCGTTATCTTGCGCACTGTCGAGCCGGCGAAGCTGTTCGCATGCCAGTCTGTCGAAAAGCGCTGGACATGATAGAACGCTTCGTTCGCGACATCGGACATCATCTTCAGCAAAAGATCGTTCAGGCCAATGACGGCGATGTGGCGCATGGCGATGGCAACGAGCGCAAGCGCAATCGGTACAGAGAAGGCTGCAAGGGCCGAATGCCAGGCTGGTGCTGCCACAGCAGCGCCGCCTGCAACAGCATCGATGAGACGACCTGAATAGACCGGCATCAGCACGTCAGCCAGCGTGGAGGCAAGCATCGCAGCCGTGATGATCGCGAGCCGCACCGGCTGCCGGCTCCAGTGGCGGACAGTGAAGGCGAGTACGTGGCGACCAGTGGCGCCGCGTCCATGGACGGGGAAACGTTTCATAGTTTCCAAGCGGGCGCATCAACACGCTCGGTCCCAAAGACGTTAAAAGACAAAACTAGAATTTTCGACCTCCCCCATAACAGCATCAATTTTGGCGGGCAGCTCCTGCCGCCTCACGACGGTGATGTTCAAAAGTCGTGCCAACTGAGCGGGAACATCCGAAGGACAAATTCAGCAGGTTACCGAGCCTGGAGAAAGTCAGCCGCGATCCAGTCGAATACTTTTGCTACGGCTGCCCAGCTCGGGAGATTGGAAAAGAAGGTCGACGTATCGATTGAATTGTGAACTTGTTCTTTCTCCATCCGATAAGCGGAGTGAGTGCATCACGTTGCCTCGATCAAATAAGTACAGTTGCCATGCAGCTTTCTCAGGCCCGGGACTTAGGTGCTGATTTCAAAAGCGCGCCGCGAATACGTTCCTGCCCATATTCCGTCAATCGAATGCTCGACTGTCGGATTGTGCGCTCCCCGACACAGTGCTGTTCGGTTCGCCTCCTGGGTACCTCCCCCAGTCGATTGACGACCTGAAGAAGAAGCTTCGCTCGCAAGCTGGCACGACTCTTGAGGGTACTCCAGGTGGCGAAAGGAACTCCGGCTCGAGTCCCGTTGACTTCGGATGTTGCGAGGCTGGGCTGGAGCAAACTTTGCACCGATGAGAACGCAATGAAGGAGGCATCATGGAACTCCCGCAGGTGGAGTTAGACCTATTCCTCGAGATGACTGATGATATCGCTCAATCCGAACAGTTGTTCGAACGGATGTCTGCGTTTGCGCTGAAGTTCGATTGCCCGTGGATTGCCTATGGCCCGCTCGCATCAAAACAGGGGGTTTTCAAGCCGAACCGAGAGGGTTCTGTGGTGATGTGGAATTATCCTGCTGAATGGCAGGAGCGCTACTCGAGAATGGGCTATGCCAAAATAGACCCACTCATCAAGAAAGGTCGAAAGGAGGCGGGGCCCTTTCGATGGAGCGAGGTGTATACCGATGAAAGCATAACTGAAGATGGACGCCGCGTCTTGGACGAAGCAGCAACATTCGGCTTGAGGTCAGGCGTTACCGTCCCATTACATGGCCCTGGTGACAGCTTTAGGTTTGTGAGTTTTGCTCAATCCTCGGACTGCGAATTGCAGAATAGAACGATCACCTACCTGCAAATGGCCGCGCTGCGGTTTCATCGGATGGTTACGAAGTTCGACACTACGACTGCGTCGGAACGAGTACATAACCTGTCTCCGAGAGAAATACATTGCATTGATTGGGTGTCGAAAGGAAAATCGTCATGGGAAATAGGAACTATTTTAGGCAGATCACGAAATACGATAGATTTCCATTTAAAAAATGTAATGCGGAAGTTGGATGCGACCAGCAGAACGGTAGCTGTTGTAAAAGCTTTGAAACTTGGGATTATCGAACCGCCGTAGGTGCGCAGCTAGTTCTCCGCCCGTAGTAGCGCGCGTGATAGCCGAGAGCTCCGGCGTGCGCTCGCTCTTCGAAGCCCCAGCGCCTCGTCCATCTCGGCCTCGAGCACCTCCTGCATCACCCACCTCGTTCGATCTATCCGGGTTTCAAAGCAGAATGTCTTTGACGGCAGCGCTGGCGGTCTTACTTTCCGTCTTGATCATGGCGGCGTTCCTTCCAGGGAATCGGTGACGTTGAGCACCACCCTGTCATGACCGCCCGCTCTCAGCGAATTTGCAGAACTCAGCACGCCATTCTGTCTTAAGCGACTGACGCATGAGTGATGTGTGTCCAAAATCTGACAGCCGTCAGAAAACATGTCGGGTTCAAAACAGCGGAGCGTCTTGGGCCTGTCGGGCTTTTCGAAGCCTATCACGCAGTAACTGCGCGCCAAGGGCACTGGCACGGCCTTTGCTGGTCGAGGTGCGGCAATATAGTGTGAGGGTTAAGCCGCATGAGAACACGGAACTCGCTCGACGTAAGGGATGATCGACCTCATCCAGAAAGCTTCTCTCCGGCGGGTTCGAGGGTGCTGCGCGCGCATCTCGGCGACGGGCCAGCGATCGACGATTGAGGCTACATCTCCGGAGCGAGTGATGCCTCGAAAATTGCAATGCTGTCTCTGGTCCGACGCGCTGGAAGTTTGTGAAGAGTCGGCCCGGCAAATCGGCGAACCGGTCGGCTTAGGCTGCGAAAAAGGGTAGATGGCCGCGTTGCCGCGGTGGATCAACAGGCGGTGTCAGAAAGCCAAAGGCACACGTACACTATCGTGGCGCTTCGCAGGAGGTAGATGGGAGTAATCACCAGTGATTTTACCGGAACTTCGCTCAGCAAACACAGCCGGCAGGGTTTTGGAGATAACGACGACCACGGGATGTGTCGTAGGATGTTCATATTGTCCCCAGGACAAGTTCGCGGTCCGGCAAAGAAAAGTGTCTCATGCGAGTCATCTGGGTCTTGAAGATTTCAAGCGGTGTCTGGCCCGCGTACCGACTTCCGTCGACATTGGTTTTGCGGGATACTCCGAACCTTGGCTCAATCCGGACTGCACCGAAATGGTGGAGCACGCCTTCGCCAAAGGCCATGGCATCAGGATTTTTACGACGCTGGTGGGAATGAACGGGCAGGACCTGCAGCGATTGCAAGCCTTGCGCTTGGGCGTATTCGTGGTCCATGTTTTCGATGACGGCACCTACATGAACAGCCGCCTGGTCGGAGACAAGTATCGCGATCTGGTTCGTCAACTCGTCGACGCGGACATCCCCTTGATCCGATTCGTGGCCTTGGGCGAGCCCCACCCAGATATAGCCGACATTATTCCTACCGAAGCACTGATAAAAGCGCGGCCGGTGAGCAGTAGGGGTGGAAGCGTCGACCCTAAGATCGTTGCACCACGTCAGCCAGTGCTCGGAGCCCTAACCTGCGTGGACGAACGACAGTATCGGAATGTTCTTCTTCCAAACGGCGACGTCACCCTGTGCTCCATGGATTTTGAACGGAGTCACGTATTGGGCAACCTTCTATATGAGGGTTACTCCGATCTGTTTGAAAAGCCAGTTTTTCGCGAAATCGTCGACCGCATGAATGGAGCGGATGGTTTTCTGCTTTGCAGAATGTGTGAATTCGCCGATCCAAACGACCGGACCTGGGCGGATGCCGGCCGAGAGGGCGTGCCTGGCAATGCGGATGGCCCCACGACAAATGCACCTGCTCGCGACGCCATCGTGTTTTCGCGTGAGGCGCGGCAGTGGGCCTCGACCACATCGAAAGGGGTCTTCGGCTTCCAACCGAGCTTGTCGGCCTGCCTGCCTTGAGGTAACGCCGATCACAGGTCAACCTCGGTCGGACGGAAACAGCGTTCGTCGATCCCGATCAGCGCTTGATTACTTACTCACGGCCCACCTCGTCAACGCCTTCAGCCTCCCAGACGATCTCCTGTTCGACTCGCCTGAAGGCAGCAGCCCCAGCTGCGGCCGGGGATGGTTGCCGTCGCGGTAGTTGACGCTCTCGAAACCGATGCGGCCCTTCGCCAGCGCGTCTCCCGGTTGCTTCCGCCTGGCCTACGAACGGGCTTTCCGTCAAGGGGGTCCACGGCGGCCCCGCCCTTTTGATCCGGCGGCTCGGGCCAGTTATCGCGCAAGAGATCGGAATCCGCATTCTTCTCAAAGAGAGCGTGGCTTTCGCTGTGTCATCGGTCATCAAATAGTTTCTTGAATCAGGTTGGTGTCCGCAGCCCGAGGTTGAACGGCGAATATTGATGACCGCCGCGAAGCCGCTCGCTCGCTACGGCGCCATCGAGGAGCGCGCTCGCGAGCGGCTTCGCTACCGCCGAGCGACACAACCTCTGGCGACGCGACCCTGCTGATCTCCTTGGACCCATTCATTTGTGCGGAGGCGCTATGGGCAGCGATGGGTGGGTACGTCAACTACCTGATGCCATAGTATCGGTGCTTTCGCGGAAGGTTTAGAAGCCATCTTGTTGCAGCACATTCCCCGAAGACATCCGAATGGAGGGCAACGCAACCAACAATATTCAATGAGGATCCCGGCACCACCAGACCAAACCCAGACCAAACAAAGCTGCCTCCGGCATTCTGCTTCAATGTTAAACGACGAACATATGCCGCAAACCACTAGCCATTAAACAGCTCTCTTCTTTGACGACTATGTGCAGAGGACTTAATATGGACACCGACGCTTTCACGGCTCATGAATCTAGCGTTCGTCGTTATTGCCGGGCGTTCCCCACCGTCTTTACGAAGGCCCTTGGGGCGACGATCTGGGACGAGACGGGTAAGCCCTTTATCGATTTCCTGGTGGGTTCCGGCGCACTCAACTACGGGCACAACAATCCGGATATTATGGCGCCGGCGATTGAATATCTCGTCGGTGAGAACATTCTTCTGTCGCTTGATATGCATACGGCGGCAAAGCGTGACTTCATTGAAGGGTTCGTCGATTGGATCCTGAAACCCAGAGGCCTTTCATACAAGATTCAGTTTCCTGGGCCGACCGGCACGAACGCCAACGAAGCGGCTCTGGCGCTGGCGCGAAAATACACCGGCCGCTCGAGCGTCATGGCCTTTACGAATGCGTTCCACGGCATGTCGCTCGGCTCTCTAGCGGTGTCGGGCTCGGCCTCAACCAGGGAACTGGGAGGCGTCGCTCGCCACGATGTGATCCGTGTTCCCTATGACGGCTATCCGAGCCAAGCTTTCGATTCCGCCAGTTACATCGACAGCGTTTTGAGCGACCCGGGGAGCGGCATAGAAAAGCCTGCCGCAATCATTCTGGAGACCATCCAGGCAGAGGGCGGCATGAACGCCGCATCCGCAGCGTGGCTCACGGAAATTCAGCGCATTTGCCGCACGCATGGCATTGTTTTTATCGTCGACGACATCCAGGCAGGTGCGGGCCGAACTGGCGACTTCTTCTCATTCGAGTCTGCAAAAATCGAACCGGATATTGTTTGTCTTTCTAAGTCCCTTAGCGGTTCAGGTAGTCCGTTGTCCATCGTTCTGATTCGACCCGACTTGGATATATGGAAGCCCGGAGAACATAGCGGGACCTTCAGAGGAAACAATTTCGCCTTCGTGACGGCAGGAGCCATGTGCAAGATGTGGTCGGATAGGAAATTTACTGCAGGTGTCGAGCGGACAGCCGTCAGGCTGCAAACGCACCTCGATCGCCTGGTTGCGAAATTTCCAAGATACATCGAACAGAAGCGCGGCCGCGGTCTGATGGCCGGCCTGAAATGCCGTTCACCGGCAGTTGTCGGCCGCGTGCACGATGTCGCATTCGAAAATGGCCTTCTTATCGAATCCTCGGGGCCAAATCGCGACGTTATCAAAGTCCTCCCGCCGATAACCATCACCGATGCCGAACTCGATCGTGGCATCACCATCCTTGAACACGCACTACAGGAGCAAGACAATGCCTAGTCAGATATCTCAAGTGCCAGCCATCTCGCCGGTTTCGATCAAAGAACGGACCGGGTCGATCAACACGGCGGAGATCATCTCGGTCCTGAAAGGTGAGCTCACCGCTCTGCACATCAAGCAAGCTTTCAGCACCGAAGTAGCAGAGGAGATCACTACGAACTTTATTGGAAGCTCCGGTCTCAGAGAGCGTAAAGATGGTGTGCCCGGACAATATGTCGGTGCATCTCACTACAGAAAGGATGCAGCCACCTATTTCGCAGACGCCGAAAACGCGCGGCCGTACGTCGATGCCCTTTTTAAGAATTTGGTTGACCCGGTTCGAGCAGTATTCGGGGCGTTGAAGCGAGAGCTTCACAACCAGGGAATCGAATTGCGGCTAGCGCGTTCCGAACACGGCCAGGCCAATGTTTGTCGCGGCCTCAGTTGGTCGGGCACAGGCACGTTTTCCTTGGATCCCCACGACGACGTCGCTCAAGTCTTACGTGCTGGCGATGATTACGAGCTTTCTGCGGTGGCGCACAATACGGTCGCAGCGCTCAACCTCTATCCCAGCATGCCTGAGGAAGGCGGCAATCTGAAGCTCTGGAGCCACAAGCCGACGGTTGCGGACCGGATATCGCAAGGTGTGGAGACCACTGGATACCCCTATTCGGCAGCCTATCTGGAGGCCGTCCCTTGCCGCGAGTTCGAGCTCAAAACTGGGGATATCGCCCTAATCGATGGCGGCTTCGTTCACGGGGTTACCGGTCAATCAGGCAACGGAAAGCGTCGCGTGCTGCTGAATTGCTTTTTCGGATTTGCGCGGCCAGATCTTGTTCTCTGGTGGACCTGAGTGGATGTCCCCGACCGCGGGTCATATCGGCCTGAGTGGGAGCGCCGCGGCGAACAGAAGCCACAAAAGCTCCTGAACCGTCTAGCAGGAGCGGGAAGTAGTCGGCGGTGGCCAGGGAGGCGCCGCCGACGTCGTCCTGATTGTGGGCGATACAGGTGCCGCCCCTCCGGTGTTCAGCTTTGATTGTGCCGATGACGGGCTCGACCGCGTGGCGGTTCCCTTGTCTCGCGATTCATTTCCGGTGTCATGTTCCACCTAGTGCTGAAAACTCCAACCTGGGCTTTGCGGCACGTTGTGCCAGGATGCGCCGGCTACTCAGGGCAGAAGAACTCTTCACCCCAGAACTGGGTATTCGGGTCTCTCCACCCAGGGCGCGCCAGCTCCTCATCCGACAGACTGAAGGTGTCTTCGGGATCATATCAGACGGCCATCAGCCGCATCGGAATTCGGCGGTTCGCAATTTGGATCACGTGAGACTGGGGAGCCAATTTACCGCAAATATGCACTTTTGAAAGGACGTCCAAATGTCTCCGGTGGAATTCACAGCGGGCGCTGCAAACGCCAGTCATTTCCGCAACACCGCTTCGGTCATTGATCGGACGCGAATGCATTTCGAACGGGCTCACCAACGTGGTCTCATGGGTGTTTACGGGCGGTCTTTAGAGGGGAGGGCGGTCATGATCACGGAGGGCGAGCGTCGAGGCGATACCATGGCCGACTACGTACGTTGTTGCTACCTCGGCTTGGACAATCATCCAGCTATCGTTGCAGGCGCGGTTGCCGCGATAAAGGAATACGGATCACTCCACTGGTCTTGTGCACGCACGCGCCTGAATTTCGGACTCGTTGGTGAACTTGAGGGATTGCTTTCCCAACTCTTTGGGGCGCGGATTATTACTTACTCGACGGTTATGATTGCCAACATGGGCGCACTGCCAATCATCGCCTCCGGACATTTAACGGGAGGTCAAAGACCTGTCATGGTGTTCGACCGTCTGGCACATGCCTCGCTTGCCTTTCATAAGCCAGTTGTGGCCGAGGAGACCCAAGTCGAGACAATTCCTCACAATGACCTCGATGCTTTGGAGCAGCTTTGCCGCAAGCATCCAATCGTCGCTTACGTCTGCGATGGCGTCTATTCGATGGGCGGCTTCGCGCCGATCGAAGGGCTTCTTGAGTTGCAGGAAAAGTATGGCCTTTTTCTTTACATCGACGACGCACACGGAATTTCACTATTTGGCGAAAGTGGCGAAGGTTTTGCGCGCTCGCAATTACCCAACGAGCTAGGTGAGCGCACGATCGTCGCGGCGTCCCTCGCCAAGGGCTTCGGCGCGTCGGGCGGCATGCTCATGCTGGGAACGGCATATCAAGAAGAGCTATTTCGTTGCTACTCCATTCCGCATGCCTTCTCGGCTTCGCCCAACGTTGCAGCTGTCGGTGCCGCTATGGCCTCGGCGAAAATCCACCGCACGAGCGAGCTCAGGGTTCGCCGAGATCAATTGATCGACCGCATCGCCCTGTTCGACGATCTCATCAACACAGATCAGCGAGGCGCTCCTCTGCCAATTCGCATGATTAATGTGGGCGATGAATTTGCGGCTATTGATTTCGCAGCACGCCTATTCGATGATGGCTTTTACACTTCCGTCACGTTCTTTCCGACGGTCGCTCGGGGCCATGCGGGCATACGCATCTGTCTTACAGCGAGTCACGATCTGTCAGACTTGGCGCGGCTCTGTAATAAGATTCAGATCCACGGACAATCCGTGTTTACCGCAACAGAGGAGCCTCACTGAACACCAAGAATTGTCAGTCGTCCGTGAACAACGAGATTAGTCAGGCTTCGAGTCCTCTCGGCTGACTGGGCTGCGATGAGAAGCCACAAAACCTGTGAACCAGTTGAGCAGGAGGGAGAAGTTGTAGCCGGCGGCGGCGTTGAGGGCGTCGCCCTGCTGGCCGGCGAGGAGTTGCGGCTCATCCGGTGCTCAGCCTTGATGTGGCCGATGCTCTATGGGCTTGCGAGCGTGTGGCCGCCATAGGGATTGCCGGGCAGCGCTTTTTGCATGCAGGGCGAACTGGCCGCCCGGACGCTTCAGCGTGGTGGCCACCGACACCTTCCCCCCGAACTCGTAGGGCATATGCGCCTTCCCTTGCCAATGCATTCCACCTCGTGCGCGTGCAGGCAGTAGATCTTGCGGACGCGCTGGCGCTGACGTTGCTGGAGAACGGTGGCGGCCTGGTAGAGCGGCCATTTGAAGAGCGCGTCCAGCCCCGCATTGCCGGCGATCTGGCGACCAATGTCGCGAATGGTCCGGCCGACATAGTCTTGAGCCTGCGCAGCGCCTTGTTGGCCCGCTTGAACTGCTTGGCGTGGGCATAGCGCTGGTGGCTGATCAGCGCCAGCTTGCCGACCCGCACATAGCTCTGGCGCAAATGGAGGCCCGTCCTCTTGGCCAGCCGCACCAGCCGCTCGCGCGCCCGGTGGATGAGCTTGGCGTCGGTCGGGAACATGACGTTCTTC
>NZ_RZSA01000200.1:0-8124 GCF_003998075.1 Mesorhizobium sp. M2A.F.Ca.ET.037.01.1.1
CCTATGTGCGGCCGCAGAAGGCCGACTATCTCGCGCGCCTGCAGACACGGCTGAAAGACATGGGCGCCGAGTGCCCCGTCTTCATGATCCATTCGGGCGGCGGCCTGATCTCGGTGGAGACCGCTTCGGAATTCCCGGTACGGCTGGTCGAGTCCGGCCCGGCGGGTGGCGCGATTTTCGCCGCCGATATCGCCCGTCGCTTCGGCCTGGAAAAGGTCGTCTCCTACGACATGGGCGGCACCACCGCAAAAATCTGCCTGATCGAGGATTTTGCGCCGCGCACGGCGCGAACCTTCGAGGTGGCGCGCACCTATCGCTTCTCAAAAGGCTCGGGCATGCCGATCTCCATCCCGGTCATCGAGATGATCGAGATCGGCGCCGGCGGCGGCTCCATCGCCTGGGTCGACGCAATGGGCCGCATTCAGACCGGGCCGGAAAGCGCCGGCTCTGAGCCCGGCCCTGCCTGCTACGGCCGCGGCGGCAAACGTCCCGCAATCACCGACGCCGACCTGGTGCTCGGCAAACTCGACCCCGACAATTTCGCCGGCGGCGCGATCAAGCTCGACACGGCAGCGTCCGAACGGGCGATCCTGCGCGATGTCGGCGAGCGCCTGTCGCTGAATGCCTTGGCGACGGCCTTCGGCATCTGCGAGGTCGTGGACGAGAACATGGCGAACGCCGCTCGCGTCCACGCCGTCGAGAACGGCAAGAACATCTCCGACAATCTGATGATCGCCTTCGGCGGCGCGGCACCCCTGCACGCGGCGAGGCTCTGCGAAAAGCTCGGCATCGACCAGTGCATCGTGCCGCGCGGCGCCGGCGTCGGCTCGGCGATCGGCTTCCTGAAAGCGCCGTTCGGCTATGAGGCGCTGGCGTCCAGGCTGACGCGCCTGTCGCGCTTCAAGCCGGCCGAGGTCAACGCCCTGCTCGCCGACCTCAAGGCCTCCGCAGAGGGGTTTGTGCGCAGCGGCGCCAGCGGCAGGATCGTCTGCGAGATCACCGCCTTCATGCGCTATGCTGGCCAGGGCTGGGAAATCCCCGTGCCGTTGGTCGACGAACCGTTCGGCGAGGATGCAGTCGCCAAGCTCAAGGATCTGTTCGAGACCAGCTATCAGCGCTTCTTCGGCCGGGCCATCGAAGGGCTCGACGGGCTGGAGATCGAGATCGTCACCTGGTCGGTCAAGGCGACGGACGTTCGTCCGGCCGTGACGCGGCATGAACTCACCACCGGCAGGAAGAAGAGCGAACCGATAACGACCCGGGCCGTGTTCGAACCGGCGACCGGCGCGCCACAGACCTATGGCATCGTCGAGCGCGACAAGCTCTGCGTCGGCGACCGCCTGGCGGGGCCCGCCGTCATCGTCGAGCGCGAGACGTCGACCGTCGTCACCACCAGCTTTGACGCCGTCATCCAAAGCGACGGAGCGATCCTCCTGACCCGCAAAGGCAGTCAGTCATGAGCGATATCAGCGCAATCCGCATGCAGGTCATGTGGAACCGGTTGATCTCGGTGGTCGAGGAGCAGGCGCTGACCTTGCTGCGCACCGCCTTCTCCACCTCTGTGCGCGAAGCCGGCGACCTGTCAGCGGGCGTGTTCGACCCGCGCGGTCAGATGCTGGCCCAGGCGGTCACCGGCACGCCCGGCCACGTCAACACCATGGCCGAGGCCGTGCTGCATTTCATGCACGCGATCCCGCGCGATCAGATGTTCGAGGGCGACACCTATGTCACCAACGACCCATGGCTCGGCACCGGCCACCTGCATGACATCACCATGGTGTCGCCGTCCTTCCTGAACGGCGAGCTCGTCGCCTTCTTCGCCTGCACGGCGCATGTCGTCGATGTCGGCGGCCGCGGCTTCGGCGCCGACGGCAAGTCGGTCTATGAGGAAGGTATCCAGATCCCGATCATGAAGTTCGCGGAAAAGGGCAAGGTCAACCTCGACGTCGTCCGCATCCTGCGCGCCAATGTCCGCGAGCCGAACCAGGTGGTCGGCGATTTCTATTCGCTTGCGGCCTGCAACGAGGTCGGTCATCGCCGCCTCGTCGACATGATGAAGGAGACCGGCCTTGCCTCGCTCGACGGGCTCCGCGACTTCATCTTCTCGCGCACCCGCGAGGCCATGCTGGAGCGCATCAAGGCGCTGCCCAAGGGAAGCTGGTCGAACGAGCTGGTGACCGACGGCTATGACGCGCCGGTGAAGCTGTCGGCCACGGTCTCGGTCCGCGACGACAATGTCGAGGTCGATTTCACCGGCAGCGATCCGATGAGCCGCTGGGGCATCAACTGCCCGATCATCTACAGCAAGGCCTATGCCTGCTATGCGCTGAAATGCGTGGTCGCTCCGGATATTCCGAACAATGCCGCCTCGCTCGCCTTCTTCACCGTGTCGTCGCCCATTAACATCCTGAACGCAGTGCGGCCGGCGCCGGTGGCGCTCAGGCACATCTTCGGCCACATGGTTCCCGATCTCGTGCTGGGCGCGTTCTCCAAGGCGTTGCCCGGAAAAATCCTCGCCGAAGGCGCCGGGGCGCTCTGGAACATCCACATTTCCGTGCGACCCGTCGCCGGCGGTTCCGGCCGCCGCGCCGAAGTGCTGATGTTCAACTCCGGCGGCATGGGCGCCCGCCCCGAACTGGACGGCTTGTCGGCGACGGCCTTCCCGTCCGGCGTGCACACGATGCCGATTGAGGCGACCGAGCATACCGGCCCGATCGTCATCTGGCGCAAGGAACTGCGGCCGGACTCCGGCGGCGACGGCGAATTCCGCGGCGGTCTCGGACAGGTCATCGAGATCGAGGCGACCGAAGGCCACGAATTCGATTTCTCGGCGATGTTCGACCGCGTCAACCATCCGGCCCAGGGTCGCGAAGGCGGCAAGCCCGGCGTCGCGGGCGTCGTCAAGCTCGATAACGGCACAAAGATGCGCCCCAAGGGCTGGCAGCATGTGCCGGCTGGACGCAGGCTGATCCTGGAACTGCCGGGCGGCGGCGGCTATGGCGATCCGGCCAGGCGCAGCGTGGCCGCGCGGGCCAATGACCGTTCCAAGGGTTACATTACGGAGAACGACCAATGAGCTATGTTGCCTCGCGCCTGTCGACCGAGGCGATCGCGCGGGTCAAAGCCGCCGTCGCGCAAGTGGAGTAAACGATGCCGCATTATGAACGTATCCTGATCACCGGCGCCGCCGGCCGGCTCGGCTCGCAGTTGCGCAAGGGGCTGGTGCCGCTCGCCAGGACCATCCGCCTCGCGGGCCGCGAGCCCTTCGGCGATCTTGCGCCCCACGAAGAGGAAGCAGTCTTCGATCTCGCCGACATGGAAGCCACGATCGCAGCGACCAAGGACTGCGACGCGATCGTGCGTTTCGGCGGCGCGCCCCTCGAATGCGAATGGCAGACCATCTTGGATTCCAGCATCCGCGGCTCCTACCACATCTATGAAGGCGCCCGGAAACATGGGGTGAAGCGCGTCATCTACGCCTCCTCGGTGCATGCCATCGGCTATCACGAGATCGAGGCGCATATCAGCGTCGACGCGCCCGTGCGCCCCGACAGCCTCTATGGCGTTTCGAAGAATTTCGTCGAGAGCCTGAGCAGGCTCTATTGGGACAAGTTCGGCATCGAGACGGTGTGCCTGCGCATCTTCTCGTCTTTCCCCGAACCGGCCGATCGCCGCATGCTGTGGTCTTATCTCTCCTTCGCCGACTGCGTGCGCCTGGTCGAGGCGTCGCTCACCGCGCCGCGCGTCGGACACACCATCTCCTTCGGCATATCCGACAACAAGCTGAAGATGGTCGACAACAGCGGCGCCGGCCATCTCGGCTTCATCCCGCAGGACAGCGCCGAGCCGTACCGCGCCGCCGTCGAGGCGAAGACGCCTATTCCCGATCCGAAGAGACCCTCGGTGAAATATCTCGGCGGCTGGTTCTGCGAGCTTGGCCACCCGGACGACAAGCCGGCAGAATAGCGCGGCATTCAGCCAGCGGAAGGCAGGCTGTCCCGGATGAAGCGATTCCAGGCGCCGCCGAGCACAAAGGATGTTCCCGTCTCGTCGAAGCCCGCCGCGAGTAGGCCCTGCGAAAGCCCGGGAAAATCGAGGTTCGATCCGAACCAGGACGGCTGAGTCGGGAAGCTTGCAGCGGCTTGGACCTCGCGGGTCCAGCGACCCTCGCGCATCCAGCGCAGGATGCTGTCGGGCTGGTCCTGGCAGAGATCCGAGCCGATGCCGAGATGCTCCGCTCCCATGATTTCAGCCGCTTCCCCGGCCATCTTGCCAAATTGATCGAGTGTCGTGTCCGAGCCGTTCGGAAGATGCAGTGAATAGAGCGAGAGGCCGAGCAGCCCTTCCCTTTCGCGCAATGCCTGCAATACCTCCTTGGACACACTGCGATTGCTGTCGCGGAGCCAGCGCGGGTTGGCGTGGCTGATGACCACCGGACGCTCAGAGAGCGCGATCGCCTCCAGCGTCGTCCGCTCGCCCGCATGCGACAGATCGATGATCATGCCGAGCCGGTTCATCTCGGCGATCGCCTCGCGCCCCATCCGCGTCACGCCGCTGTCTTCCTTCTCCATCCAGCCGCAGCCGAGCAGCGACTGGTTGTTGTAGGTGAGCTGCATGAAACGGATGCCGAGATCGAAGAGCATTTCCATCAGGCCGATGTCGTCCTCGATCGGCATCGGGTTTTGCAGCCCGAGGAAAATAGCCGTCCGGTTCGAGGCTCGCGCCCGCTCGATGTCGCCGGCGTCGCGCGCCAGAAGGATGAGATCCTCATTGTCGCGGAAGCGTGTGCGCCAATCCACCAGATGGCGCACCGTCTCGCGAAAACCTTCGTGATAGCCGACCGTGGCATGGACCGCGGTCAGCCCGCCCCGGCGCATCTCCTGGAAAATTTCGCGCGACCAGTTGCAATATTGCAGCCCGTCGATGAGCACTTGCGGCGCGTCGCCGGTCATTCGCCCGCGCCCGCATGGATGTAGGACGTCTTGACCTGGGTGTAGAACTCGACCGCCGAACGTCCCTGCTCGCGCGGGCCGTAGCTCGAGGCGCGAACGCCGCCGAACGGCACGTGATAGTCAGTGCCGGCGGTCGCCAGGTTGACCATGACGCAGCCCGAGCGCGAGGCGTGGCGGAATTTCGTCGCGCGCGCCAGGGAGCGCGTGGCGATGCCGGCCGTCAGCCCATAGGGCGTGTCGTTGGCGAGGAAGATCGCCTCGTCGAGATCGTCGGCCGTCATCACGCAGGTGATCGGCGCGAACATCTCCTCCTGGTTGATGCGCATGCGCGAGCGCCCGTTGAGGAAGACGGCCGGCGCCATGTAGTGCCCGTTGTGTGCCAGGTCGAGCGCCTCGCCGCCGGTAGCAAGCTCGGCGCCCTCGCTGATGCCGAGCGTCACATAATCGAGATTGGCCGAGAGCTGCTCTGCGCTGACGACAGGTCCCATCTGGACGCCCGCCTCAAGCGCATGGCCGACCTTCAAGGCCCTGGTTTTCGCCAGCAATTTCTCGACAAAGGCGTCATGGATCGGCCGCTGCACGATCAGGCGCGACGAGGCAGTGCATTTCTGGCCTGTCCCGCCAAAGGCGCCGTTCACGGCAAGGTCGACCGCGCGATCGAGGTCTGCGTCGTCCATGATCACGAAGGGATTCTTCGATCCCATTTCGAGCTGCAGCTTCACGAACCGCGCCGCCGCGAGCGCGGCTATGCCGGAGCCGACGGCGCCCGAACCGGTGAAGCTCAGCCCTTGAATGTCGGCATTGGCGGCAAGCTCGCGGCCGATCGTCGATCCTGACCCCATCACCAGGTTGAACAGGCCTTCCGGGATCGCCTGCCGGCTGATGATCTCGGTCAGCGCCCAGGCGCTGGCGGGGGTAATGCTGGCCGGTTTCCAGACCACCGCATTGCCGAAGGCCAGCGCCGGCGCAATCTTCCAGGACGCGGTGGCGACAGGGAAATTCCAAGGGGAAATGATCGCGACGACGCCGAGCGGCTCGCGCTCGATCAGGACATCCACGCCGGCCCGGACCGAGTCGGTGGAGGCGCCGAGATTGCGCAGCGCCTCGGCTGCGAAATAGGTGAAGAACTGCCCGGCGCGATAGACCTCGCCGATCCCTTCGGGCAGGGTCTTGCCCTCCTCGCGCGAAAGCAACTCGCCAAGCTCCTTCGAGCGCGCCATCAACTCGCGTCCGATGGCGTCGAGAACGGCGGCCCGCGCCTCCAGCCCCGCCGCCGCCCATTCGCGCTGCGCGCCTTGCGCCGCCGCAACGGCGTCATGGATGTCGGACGGTCGCGCCTGGGCAAAGCGCCCGACGATGTCGGTCACATCCGATGGATTGAGGTCCTCGACCCAGTCGGCGCCGTCACGCCATTCGCCGGCGACGAAGTTCCGACCGTTCAGCATCCTGTTCGACCTGCATCAATTCGGTTGACAACAACCTAAGCAATGCTGTGAACTTCAATCAAGCTCAATTTTTGGCACAAACGTTCAGGCAAGCTTAACAGTGACCAAAACCATCAGCCTGACCGGCATGCGCAGCTTCGTCGCGGTCTGCGAGACCGGCGGCGTGCGCGCCGCTGCCGATCAGATCGGCCGTACGCCGTCCGCCGTGTCGATGACCTTGAAGCAACTGGAAGACGATATCGGCGCGCCACTGTTCGAGAGCGAGCGCAAGGGCGCGCTCTCGCCGGTCGGCCGCATCGTGCTCGACGAGGCGCGCGCCATGATCGCCCATTACGATCGCGCCTGCCTGGCGATGACCAGCTACGCCGCGGACCTGCAGGGACGCTGCGACGTGGCAAGCGTGCCTTCGGTCGCCGTGACGTTGCTGCCGCGCGCGATCGCCCAGCTTCGCGCCGAGGGCAGCAGTTTCGACATCCATGTCCGCGACAGCGATTCCAGTGCCATCGTCGAGGCGGTGGAAAACGGCATGGTCGAGGTTGGCCTTTGCGTGCTTGCCAGCAAGCGGCCGCAGCTCAGTTTCGAGCCTCTGTTCCAAGAGCCGCTCGATTTCGTCTGTCCGGTCGATCATCCGCTGGCGACATCGAAGCGCCCGTTGAAATGGGCGCAGCTTGAAGGCGAGAGCTTCATCCGCAATGGCGCGGCCGAAGCACTCGGGCTTGCCGAGACCGAGGCGCTTGCCGCCGGCTCGAAACTCACCGCGACCAATGTGAGCTCCAACCTGGCGATGGTGGAGGCCGGGCTCGGCGTCACCATCCTGCCCAGGCTCTGCCGCTGGAAATGCAGCCATGCCGTGCGCTTCGTCCCGCTTGCCGATCCACGCTCGAGCCGGAGGGTCGGCTGGATCGCCAGGGAAGGCCGGAACCTGCAGCCCGCGTCTCTGCGCTTCATCGAATGCATTCGCCAGCAGACCCAGGCGGGCGAGAAAGAGTTCGGCTATGCCGCGGCATGATTGGTGGATGACTGGATGACACGCCTGACAGAAGTCCGCATCGAAACGCTCGCCCGAGAAGCGCTGACCCGACACGGCGCAAGCGAGCGGCAGGCCGAGGCGTTGGCCGCCGGCATCGCGGCGGCGGAACGCGACGGCTTGAAGTCGCACGGGCTGATGTATCTGCCGACCTATTGCGAGCACTTGACCTGCGGCAAGGTGCTGGGACTGGCCGAGCCGCGCCTGACCCGGCCTGCCCCGGCCGTTGTCGCCGTCGATGCCGGCAACGGCTTTGCCCACGCGGCAATCGCCCTCGGCCTGCCGCCGCTGATCGAAGCGGCGCGCTCCCAAGGTGTCGCCGCGCTCGCCATCCGTAATTCCTACAATTGCGGCGCGCTCGGCTATCACACCGAACGGATCGCTCAAGCCGGCCTGGTCGGGCTGGGTTTCACCAACGCGCCGGCCTCGATCGCGCCCTGGGGCGGCCGCAAGGCAGCCGTGGGCACAAATCCCTTGTCGCTCGCCGTCCCGGACGGACAAGGCGGCGCGCGCTTCGTCATCGACCAGAGCGCAAGCGTCGTCGCCAAGAGCGAGGTCATCAAGCGCGCTCGCGCCGGCGAACCGATCCCGCCCGGCTGGGCCTTCGATGCGAGCGGCGAGACGACGACCGACGCAGGCGAAGCGTTGAAGGGCACCATGGCGCCGGCGGGCGGCTACAAGGGCGTCGGCACCGCATTGC
>NZ_RZSA01000201.1:0-8037 GCF_003998075.1 Mesorhizobium sp. M2A.F.Ca.ET.037.01.1.1
CGCCGGCGAAGTATCTGGGATCATTGCCGGACAGACGGCATGGAGGCTCGATGGTGGCGGCCAATCGCGGGAACGGGGCGTCGGAGCCGAGGCTGGAAGGCCTGCTCGCAGCGTCCAGGGGCCATCCGCGCACGGCGCTGCCGACTGTGGCGAGCGTGGTGGTCACGGTGGCCGCGCTCTATTTCGGGCGCGAGGTGTTCCTGCCGATCGCCGTCGCGCTTCTGTTGACCTTCGCCATCGCGCCTGTCGTGTCCTCCCTGAAGCGCGCGGGGGTTCCGCGCATCGCGGCTGTCATCGCCAGCGTCGCCGGCGCCTTCGCCGCCCTTTCGCTGTTCTCCTTCGTCGTCGCCACCCAGGTCAGCGACCTCGCCCAGAACATCCCCCTCTACCAGATCAACATCCTGACCAAGGTCCGCGCGCTGAAGGAAAACGGCCTCGGCGGCGGCATCATCTCGCGCCTCGGCGGTGTCATCGAGCGCGTCGGCCAGGAGATCGACCGCCAGGAGCCGCAGCTGCCCTCGGCCGCCCAGGCGCCGAAGCGCGAGCCGATCCCGGTCGAGGTCGTCGCGCATGAAAAGCCGCTCGAGGTGCTGCAGAACCTGATCGGCCCGCTGCTCAGCCCGCTCGGCTCCGCCGGCCTCGTCATCATCGTCGTCATTTTCATGCTGATGGAGCGCGAGGACCTGCGCGACCGCTTCATCCGGCTGGTCGGCTATGGCGACCTCCATCGTACCACGCAGGCGCTGCAGGATGCCGGCAAGCGCGTCGGCCAGTATCTGCTGATGCAACTGGTGGTCAACATCATCTACGCCGTGCCCATCACCATCGGGCTCTGGGTGCTCGGCATCCCCAACGCGCTGCTTTGGGGCCTGCTGGCGCTGGCACTGCGCTTCGTGCCCTATATCGGCCCGATCATCGGCGCGCTGCTGCCGCTGTTCCTCGCCTTGGCCGTGGCGCCCGGCTGGTCGCTGCTGTTGTGGACCGCCGCGCTGTTCGTCGTCGTGGAGCTCGTCACCGGCAATGTCATCGAGCCGTGGCTCTATGGCTCGCATACGGGCTTGTCGCCCCTGGCCATCATCGTGGCGGCGATCTTCTGGACCTGGCTGTGGGGGCCGATCGGCCTGGTGCTGTCGACGCCGCTCACCGTCTGCCTGGTGGTGCTCGGCCGGCACGTGCCGCAGTTCGAGTTCCTCGACGTCCTGTTCGGCAACGAGCCGGTGCTGGAGCCGCATGCCAGGCTCTACCAGCGGCTCCTGGCCGGCGACCCGGACGAGGCGACCGACCATGCCGAGGAGATGCTGGAGGACAAGTATCTGTTCGAATTCTACGGCAAGGTGGCGATTCCCGCGCTGCTGCTCGGCGAGCAGGACCGGGAGCGCGGCGTCATGGATGACGCGCAGCGCCGGCAGCTTGCCGACAGCGCCTTGACGCTGGTCGCCAATCTCGACGACAGCGCCCAGCAGGAGGCCGAGGAGGAAGAAAGCGAGCAGGCGGCCGCTGCCGATGAGAAGGCAGCCGACAGCAAGGCTGGCGAGAAAAACAAGGCTAGCGAGAAAAACAAGGCTAGCGAGAAAAACCCTGGCGAAGCCAAGCCTGCCGAGGTGGAGGAAGAGGAGGTCGATTTGCCCGACGGCTCGGGCATCGCAGTGCTCTGCGCCGGCGGGCGCGGCGAGCTCGACGACGCCGCCGCCGCGATGCTGGCCCAGGTGCTGGAAGTGCAGGGCGCTTCGGTGTCGAAGGCGAGCTTTACCGAACTCGAGCCATTGGCGATCCGCCGTCTCGACCTCGAAGCCATCGATGCCGTCGTGATCGGCTTCCTCAACCGCCAATCCACCCGGCACGCGCGCTTCATGGTTCGTCGGCTGAAGCGCATCAAGGCGAAACTTCGGGTCGGCATCGTTTTCTGGTCGGAAGTCGGCAATGGCGACGTCGGGGCCGCGGCAGAACTGGCTGCCACTCTAAACGCCGACTTCGTGGCCTTCGGCATGGTCGACGCGGTCACCGGAGCGCTTTCCAGAAAGACGGCCGTCACGCTGAAGGCCGGCCACCGGCGCAGACAGCCGGCGCGCCGCAAGCAGCTGCAGGCCGCGGAGTGAAGGCGGAGCGCCCGCCAGTCGCGTGGTGTCGGCATAACGGTGGGGAAAAGAAAAACTCGCCGGACCTAACCCTGATGCCCAAACCCACAGGCCCGGCGAGATTTAAACCTGATCCCTCGATCAGGACCGGCGGGAGGACACCGGCAATCTCTTCATAGCAAGACGAGTGCCAGTCCCGAAACGGGACAGTGATGCTTAACGCCGTAATCCCTGCGGAACGTCTGTTAAGTGTTGCTAATGTGCTACAGCTTATAGGCCGCGCCAGCTTTAAAGTTGCACATGCGGACCTACGAAGCCTTGAAAGGGGGGTGCCTTGAAGAAGACCTATGAGAAGCCTGTTCTGGCGAAGCGTGAAAAGCTGAGCGTTGTCACCGCAACGCCGCCATCTTCCATTCCGACCTGATCTGGCCGGAAACCGAAAAGCCCGCCATCCGGCGGGTTTTTGATTCTGGATGCAACTCGGCCGAGCTGAACCCCGCTGATCCTCAGCTGCGGACCGTTAGGCATCCGTCGCCACATCGCCTTCCGCTGTCGTATCGCCGCGTGCAACCCATGCCGCCATCGGCTATGCCGTCGCCAGCCAATTCCGGCGAACCGAGGAGCATTCGATGACCAGACCCACCATTCTCAAATTCGGCGCCGTCGAGCATGCCGATGGCGGCGACCTGCCGGGCTGGATCGCGGTCGAGGGTTCCCCCACGATGCAAACCGCCGTGCAGCACACCACCGAGGACGGCAAGGTGATGTCCGGCACCTGGCGCGCCTCGCCCGGCACCTATCATGCCACCTACACCGACTATGAATTCGTCCACATGATCGCCGGCCGCATCATCATCACGCCCGACGGCGGCGAGCCGGTCGAGGTCGGCCCCGGCGACGCCTTCGTCGTCGAGGCGGATTTCAAGGGCACCTGGAAGATCCTCGAGCCGGTGACCAAGCATTTCGTGGTTGTGGTGGGCTGAGGCGCGGCGCCGAAGCTGCTAATCTCCCCCTCGTGGGGGAGATGGCCGCAGGCCAGAGGGGGGCGCATTGAGGCGCCGACGCCCCTCCGGTCGTCATCCTCGGGCTTGACCCGAGGATCCATGCCGTGACCTTCGCCGCGAAGCGCGGCGGTGCAGAATTCTGTACCCGTTGCAAAGCCTTAGCGTCACGGCATGGATCCTAGGGTCTGCGCGCGTCGCTTCGCTCCTTGCTCCGCCCTAGGATGACGAACGGGTGGGCGTCGTCGCCCTATCTTCCCACCTTCGACATCACCCTTTTCTCCACCTCCGGCTCCAGCGATTCCGCGAAGGGCGTGGCCATATGGTGCTGGTCGCGGAAGGCGAGCTTGCCGTCGAGGAAGGCGTCGCAAAGTCGGTGAGGTCGACGTAAGCAGCGTTGGGGATGCTGTCGACGATGTCGCGCTCAACCGTATGGCGTCGTTGGCCGTGTCGCCGCCGCGTCCCGCCATGATGGCTCGGCCGCGCTGGCGGCGATGATGCGCTGCTACGGATCGAGGTCGCGCACGGCAAGCCTGGCATTGCCGTGGGCGGCTGCGACGCCGGTGCCGGTCAGGAGGAGGACCGGCACCGGCGCCCGCGCCGCATTGGCCATCAGCCAGCCGTTGCGACGGATCGGGTTCTCGATGAGGTGGCAGGTAAGGGCGGACAGCGCCAGCGTCAGCGCGAGGCAATGAAGCCGTTCGATGGGCGTCAGCTCCGGCGCCAGCATGCCGGCATAGACGATGACCGGCCAATGCCACAGATGGATCGAATAGGAGAGCCTGCCGCTCCATTGCAAAGGCGGCAGCGCCAGGGCGGCATTCACCCAATTCCGCTCGGAATCGGGTGAGTAGCCGTCCCTGGCGCCGGCCGCTCCCGCCTTGAGCAGAAGGACCGCGCCGGCGACAGGCAGAAGCGCCAGAAAGCCGGGGAAGGGAGCGTCCTCGCTGAAGGTGAGATAAGCGGTCCCGATCATCGTCAGGCCGGCCAGGCTCAACGCCCGCCCCAGCAGCGGACGCGCCTGCAAAAGCCGCGCCGGCGCCATCGATGCGAGGCCGCCGGCGGCAAATTCCCAAGCGCGCAGCGGCGAGAAGTAGAAGGCCCAGGGCTGCGAAACGTTCGTCGGCCAGGCCCAGAGGATGAAGGAGACCAAGCCCGAGATGACGAAGAAGATGTCGACCCCGGCAAAGCCGCCCGGCAGCGCCGCCAGGCCGAAATGGCAGGCCACGACGCCCGCCACGGCCACCGCCCGCAACCCTTCGATATCGGGTCGGAAATCCTGCGCCGATGCTGACACGAATACGAACCTCGTTAATGCTCGTTCGTATCCCGCCTGAGGCAAAGCCTCGGCCCTATGCGCCGCTATCGCAATGCAACAAATCTAACGCAGTGCAACATAAGGGGAGATGGGATCCCGCAATCACGCCTTTTTCAGGAACTCCGTCTTCAGCACCAGGCCCTTGACCTGCTTGGTGTTGCATTCGATCTCGCCGGGATTGCCGTTGAGGCGGATGTTCTTCACCAGCGTGCCGCGCTTGATCGTCTCGGACGTGCCCTTGACCTTGAGGTCCTTGCTCAGCGTCACGGAGTCGCCATCCTTCAGCGGCGTGCCGTTGCTGTCTTTCACGATAGGGTCGGTCATGGCGGTCTTTCATCAATTGGATGGCCTGCGCCCGCCTATCGCGCCGGCAATGGCCTGGTCAAGCCGCGCGCTTTTCCCCGCGGACCGCAGCCCCTGAAGTCCGCGTAGGAGGCAGGCACTGCCGTGCCAGCGGCGCTAAGCCCCCAGCCCTCAGGATGGCTGGGTGGCTGTTGGCCGGGTCGTTCGCCCGCGCATTTCCCGCAATTGGCCTAGAAATGCAGGTCCAGCGGCTGCGGATAGGCCTGGCCCGGATCCCCGGTCTCCGGCGTCTGGCCCGCCAAAGGCACGATGCCGCCGGTTGCCGTCTGATCGAGCGGCGGCCGATGCTTGCCAGTCGTGGCGGCCTTTTTTTCGGTCACCACGATTTTCGTCTTGGCCCCGGCCCCTTGCGTCAGCGCGACCGAAAGGAGAAGCGCCGTCAGCGCGGATAGGACGATCTTCATGGCCGGTTTCCGTTCCTGGCTCTGCGGCCTCCTCATGGCTTGAAGCCAGATGCGTCGAGCAGCGCGACCTGCTTGCCGTCGACATAGAAGCGTATCGCATGCGCGTCGTTGTCGATGTCGATGCGGGTGGGCGACGCTCCTTGCGTGGCGGGCGTTGCCTTGACGTATTTCGACTGGAATTCCCCCTGCGGCGCGTTGATGAACAGCAGCGCCAGCGCTATGCATCCTGAAACAAACAAGATGAAGGTGAGTGTCGAAGAAGTGGTCGAAGTCATCTGAACATTCCTTCCGGATGAGGTGGCAATACGGTTTGCTCGTCGCCGGCTTTGGCCGGGATTCGGCGTCGCTCGAAATCGAGCGTGTCACAGCTCTGCGAAGGAAGGGGATGACGTGCTCAAGCCCACATTCAGCGCGTTTTTCATGACGGTCTGCCCCTTGCCCGCAGCGAGCTTAGCGCCGGCTGCCCGGGGGCAAAGGGCGGCCATGTGGAAGGGCGTGGAATTCTGCGGAATTTCCGCGGTATAGGCCTGTGGAAGGTTGGGATGCGGACATCGGGCGCAGGACGAAAGTCCGGCGCGCAGCGTCGCGACCATGCGTATCATCACGAGTCGACGCCGTGCCCGGGGGCGGCCGCGGCCAGGCATGATTCTCGGAAGGGCATGGGGTCCGAGGGGGCGCTTCGATGGCACAACATATCGCGCAGAAGCTGCGGCTGACATCGGCCCTGCTCGGCACCGTCACCCGCAAGGATCTCGCGGCGGCGTTCCGTTCCGTCAACGCCAGGACGGCATTCGATCTCGGCCGCGCCGACAAATGGCTGCAGGGCCGGGCTCAGCCGCGCGAGCAAAGCGTCTACGACGATTGGGCGAAAGTGCTGCGCCTCGAGCAGCCCGGCGCCTGGATCGCCGAGAGCGATCTGCCGAGCTTCGCGGCCGCAATCGCCGCCCGCCACGGTATTGACGCGGCGGAGCTCGAACGCCGCGCTCGCGCTCAGTCCGCTGCCTCGCCCGGACATGACGACAAAGGCATCGGACTGGCGCTCGCCGGGACCTATGCCTGGTACTCTCACGCCTGGTCGCCCTATTATCGCGGCCAGCTCATCAGGGGCCGCCTGGCGATCGAGGCGGGGCCCGGTGCGCATGCCTTCAACGCCATATATCGCGAGACATCGCCGACCGGGCAGTTGCAGTTCTCCGGGCCGGTCACGCCGGCAAAGCGCAGCCTCTATCTGCATCTGAAGGAGGTGGGCGGCGAGGCGCAGTCCTTCCTTTGCCTGTTCCCGCATACGCAGCCGGTGAGCGTGCTCGGCGGCTATATGGTCGGCACCGCCATCTTCGCCCCGGAAGCGCAGCCCTCGCTCACCAGGATCCTGTTGGTGCGCCTGCGCGATGCGCCCGCCGCCGAACAATGGGGCCCCCTGCCGCCCGGCATCTCGATCGCCGCCGACCTGGCAAGTCTCGGCATCGTCATGGAGCACCCGGAAGCGGTCGATCGCCAGCTCGGCCATTTCCTCAGCGCCGACGGCGATGGCGGCGTCAACCAGATCCCGCCGTCCGAGTTCCGCGCCATCGTCAACGTGTTCGACCGCCATTGGCTGCAGCACGCCGGCTAATTGTCCCGTGTCATTCCCGCGCGCGCAAGCGCGATCGGTTACGTTGCAAGCAGCGGCAGAACTGGAATCCGGGACCGGCCAGGAGCGGGCGGTACACTGCATGTGCCCGCCCGTCCGGCGCCGCCGCCAAGCTGCTGAAACCCCGTCCGTCCCCAACAGCAACGGTCATGGCGTGACCAGTGCTTGCGGAGTGCCATTGGCGCGGTGCCCTGTCAACGCCGTCGCCGAGGGCTCAAGAAGCGCCTTTTTAGCCGCCTTTTTCGCGCTCGAAGCACGCTTGGCAGTCATGCTGGGGCCACGGCGAAGAGCCATGAAATGGCGGAATTCCGGGCATTTCCGATGTCCAGCATACCGCGCCGCACATATATGCGTATCCGCTTGAATAAGCTGATTTTTCGCCAGACCGACTGTCCCTTCGATCCCGACTTTTTTTGGGTGCATTTCGCAGCGCGGCATCGGGCGACCGGCAGCGGCCGATTTTCCCTTGAAGCGGCATCGGAGGCTCTGTGAGCCATTTCATGATGTTCTCATGAAATGCATGGTAGAGTATGGCGCAAGCGAAGGGGGAAGTTGCGATGGCCAATCGGTTGTTCGAGATCCTTGCCAGACGGCGCGGGTGGCTGGACCGGGTCGCGTTGGGGCTGCTTGTCTTCCTGGCGACCCTGGTCGCCGCGCTGATGGGCGGCGCCAGCGCCTAAAGCAATTCCGGCAAACGGATCGACTATTCTCTGTCCGATCGCTTTGAATTCGAAGG
The DNA here is from genome assembly GCF_003998075.1 of Mesorhizobium sp. M2A.F.Ca.ET.037.01.1.1. NCBI lineage: Bacteria > Pseudomonadati > Pseudomonadota > Alphaproteobacteria > Hyphomicrobiales > Phyllobacteriaceae > Mesorhizobium > Mesorhizobium sp. M2A.F.Ca.ET.037.01.1.1. Next base: position 7,528 of record NZ_RZSA01000201.1, read on the forward strand.
TCGCGGGCCTGAGCCGCACCGGCCGTGATCCACCTCTCGCCGCTCAGTCCTGCAAAAGAGGAGGTGCGCCGTAGCCGCGCAGGCCGGTTCCGTTGCAGGCCTGGCAGGAAACCCGTTGTCCGGGGCAATTGTCGCGCAACGTGCCCGAGGGACAGCATGAGCTTTTCGACGCCACCTGCTTTTCACACTCGAACACCTTGCCGGCGCCCAGGCACCGGGGGCACGCGAACTTCCTGAATTCGCCCAAGCGAGCCTCCGGCTGTTGCAAAAGCGCCCGGCAACGCGCTGACCATGCCGTGGGTTCCATGAACGGCACGGTTTTTCTTGCGCGCAGTATACGTTAGTTAAGGCTAACGTTAACGAAGTGCCTCCCGCGGCGCATCGTTGGTTCCCTCGCCGCGTCAATCCCTTTCAAGGGCCGGGATTACGCGCCCCGCCGCACACCTCCTTCACCAGCCCCCGCAGCCACCGATGCGCCGGATCGGCATCGAGCCTCGGATGCCACAACAA